>NZ_CAKPYL010000027.1 GCF_934202865.1 uncultured Fenollaria sp.
TTTAAATCGTTCTTTTCACTTTTATTCAGTTTTGCTTGTCATATGGTTTTTCCAGATGACTTATCCATTCTACCATTAATTTTCTTACTTGTCAAGTACTTTTTAAAAGTTTTTTAATTTTTTCTTTATATATCTTTCTTCACTTACATTTCTTACTATTACTTAATTAATTAGCCTTATCACACGCCCTTCACTTATGCTTTTTACCTTATCTAATGCGCGTCATTAATCATCCGCTCGTCATACATCATTCACTCGTCATACGCCATCTGCTCGTCACTTACTTAGCAATTTTACTCGTCATACAAAATGCCTTTGCGCATAAAAAAGCAGTGGACCATCGATCCACTGCCATTAATATAATTTATTTTATTAAGAAAGTCTTAGCTCTTTGAAACGTATTAACTCAACCTCGCCTTTGTTTTTGAATACACGTCTCACCGTCTCATAATAATACATCTCATTCTTCTGCATAACTCTCTTAGAAGCTATGTTTTCTCTTTCGAATGAGCCGAATACATTCTCAACGCCTCGATCCTTATGAAGCGCCTGTATAAAGGCTTTCAGTGCTTCGCTCATGTAGCCTTTGTTCCAGTACTTTGGGTTTAGGCAATAACCGAACTCGGTGTCCTTTAGTCCATCGCCAAAGATTCTCGCGTCTATGGTACCAATCATCTTATCATTTTCTTTTAGAACTATGGCCTTGAGTACGTATGAGTCTTTTTCTTTTGCTTCTTTGCTTAGCATATCAAGTATTTTCTCTGAGTCTTTAAGGCTTATATGCGGCTTCCATGAAAGATACTTTGTCACTTCCTCAAGTCTTGCGTACTCAAACATATCTTCGGCGTCGTCTACGCTCGCATCTCTTAAAATTAGTCTTTCTGTCTCTATGTCTTTCAATTAAAACTATCTTCCTTTATATATATAGTTTATTCGTATGCTTGTTCGTAAATATTAATTATGTCTTCAAGCTTTAGATCTGAGTAGCTTGTCTTGTAAACATCTGTCTTCTTTGCCATAGCCTCGATTGAATCTCTTGGTATATCTAGCTCTTTAAGTGTTGTTGGCGCGCCAATGGATTTGAAGAAGTCTTGAAGCTTTTCAATGGATTTGATTGCGGCTTCGTCATCTGTCATATTTGATGTATCCATCTTCCAAACGTTTTCTGCCCATCTTCTAAATTTCTTTTCATGTCCTTTGTAAACATATTTTAGGTAATTTGGATGCATTACTGCAAGTCCCATACCGTGTGAAACGTCGTAGAAAGCTGATAATGTATGTTCAAGTCTGTGGCTTAGCCAGTCTGAGCGCTTGCCAAGTGATGTTAGTCCGTTGATAGCAAGTGTTGATGCCCACATAAGATTTGCTCTTGCTCTGTAGTTTCTTGGGTCTTCTAAAGCTATATAAATATTTTCGATTACAGTTCTCATAAGTGCTTCACTGATTTCGTCAGTAGTGTTTTCTTCGTCTGGCATTGAGAAGTACTCTTCCATGATGTGGCTGAACATATCTACTGTTCCGCTGATTAAGTGGTGCTTTGGTAATGAATATGTGTATGTCGGATCAAGGATGGAGAATTTTGGATAACATGGCTCTCCTCCAAAGCTTAGCTTCTTTTGTTCCTCCCAGTTAGTGATAACGCCGCCGTTATCCATTTCACTGCCTGTTCCAGCCATTGTCAAAACGCTTCCTAATGGAGTTGCGTCTAAAACATCATCTTTATTAATAAAATATTTTTGCCAGAAGTCTTCGTCAGTCTTAGCACCAGCAGCTATTGCCTTAGAGCAGTCAATAGTTGAGCCGCCGCCAACTGCTAGGATGAAGTCTATGTCATGATCCTTTACAAGTTTGATGCCTTCATAAACTTTCTCAACTCTTGGGTTTGGCATTATGTCTGAAAGTTCGTAAACTTCCTTGCCTTCAAGCGCTTCCATAACCTTATCGTAGATGCCGTTTTTCTTGATGCTGCCTTTACCATATGTAAGTAAAACCTTCTTATATGGCTTCATCTCGTCCTTTAGCGCTCTGATTGATCCTTCTCCAAAATGAATTTTAACCGGATTATAAAAATAAAATGCGTCCATCTTTCTTCCTCCCTTTACTTAAATATCTTTGTGAATAGTTTAGCAGTCTCTTCCTCATCTGCGATGAAGTAAGAAGCACCGCCCTCATACTTGTCTGTGCCTGGTATAGTCTCGATCGTAAGCTTATCTTGCGAATATGATGTAAAGACTTTTGCCAGTTCAAGCATTTCATCTATGCTAATGTTTGTGAGTATATGCTCAAGTCCTGCTTGTATCATTCGTGGCAGCTTTGTCACGTTGTTTGCGCTAAGAGTTTGCTTCATAAGCTCCTTGATGAAATACTGTTGATGAGTGACTCTGCCGACGTCGCCAAGGAATTTATCGCCTTGACCGGCATTTGACTTTCTAAATCTAAGAAACTCCATCGCGCCCTTACCATCTAGCTTTTGCTTGCCTTTCTTCAAATGAATGTGTAGTGGCGGCGAGTCTGTCGGGTCATCGTAGTCCATGTCGAATGGCACATCGACCTCAACCCCGCCTATAATGTCGACTATGGCCTTAACGCCCTTGTAGTCAACTGCGATGTAATTAGTGACATCAACGTTCGAAAACTCTCTAAGCGTGTCAAGCGCTGCGTATGGGCCGTCCTTCGCGAAAGATGCATTAATCTTTCTCATGCCATCGTGCCCAGCTATCTTGACCTTAGTGTCCCTCGGTACACTCACTACATTTACTTTACCCGTTTTTTTATCAATCTTAACAAGCATTATCGTATCAGATGGGTTTCCTGTAGTAAAATACCTATCTTCGCCAGTTTTACCATCAAGAGCTGTAAGTCTTTTCTTGATAAAATCAAGTCCTCTCTCCCCGTCAATACCGAAGAAAGCGAAGACCAATTCGCCCTCAAGCTTTTCCTCAGTCTTTTGATTTATCTTAGTTTCATCGACTATAACTAGCTTGTTGTCTTTCTTTGATAGCTTTCTATAATAATATAGTCCAAAGAAGAGTATAAAAACTAGTAGCGATAATAAAAATATTTTAAAAAATTTAATAAATTTCTGCATCTAAAATTACCTCATCTCCCGCCATGCTCATGGCCTTGAATTCTCTAATAACAAAGAACATTGCTAGTAGAAAGGCTATGAAGTCTGCGATTGGTGTTGCGTAAAGTGCTCCTAGTATGCCAAAGAAGCGTGGCAAAACTATAATCAGTGGCAAATAGAAAAGTACTTGTCTTGTCAATGAGACGAATATACCTAAACGAGCTTTGCCAATGGATGTGAAAAAGTTCGCCGTAATCGGTTGAAGTCCATTAAAGGCTGTCATAATCAGTGTGATTCTTAAAAGTATCGTAGTAAACTCCATATAAAGTTCATCGCCTACGCCGAATATATTGATAAAGACCTGTGGCCATATCTCTGCCACAAGGAAAAATATTGTGCTGTAGATAAATGAGATTTTTACTGTGGTTAAATAAGTGTCTTTAACACGCCTATATACTTTCGCGCCGTAATTGTAGCCGATGATTGGCTGTCCGCCTTGAGCGAGACCTATGTTGAAGCCAATGAGTATTATATAGATCTTTGACGCTATACCTATTGCGGCTAGTGGTATGTCAGGTCCGTACTTACTCATTGCGCCATAATGAGTCATGACGTTATTCATAACTATTTGAACGACTACCATAGCCAATTGATTGATGCAAGCGGCCGAACCTAATTTTAATATTTCAAGAAGCTCTTCACCAGAAATTTTAAAATCTTTTTTTCTGATTGGATTTTCTTTTAAAAATAAAATGTAGTACATAGCAAGAATAAAGCTAATTAGCTGTCCTATGAATGTTGCCCAGGCAGCTCCTTTGATGCCCATGTCAAAGCTTACCATAAATATATAGTCTAAGAAAATATTTGACACTGCTCCAACTACATTTATAAACATCGCATATTTTGGCGAGCCGTCCGCCCTAATTATATGTGATAGAGCGATGGAAAAGACTAAAAATACTATTCCATATGACGTTATCAATGAATAATCATAGGCATAGGCAAAACTTGCTTCAGTCGCTCCAAATAATTTAAGCAATGGATTAATAAAGCTTACTACTAAGATCAGTTCTAAGCCCGATAAGAACAACAAAGCGCTAATGCCTGTCGCGACTATCCTTTCTGCTCTATCGTCCTCGCCTCTGCCCTTGTAGATACTGTAGTTCGATGCAGTACCTATACCTAAGAGCAAGCCTATCGCCGTAGATATAGTTGTTATAGGAAATGATACGGTAGTCGCTGCATTTCCCAAGTGTCCTACGATATTACCTATGTAAATTTGGTCAACTATATTGTATATAGCGCTTACTAAAAATGAAAGTATCGATGGAACACCATACTTTATTAATAATTTATATATTGGCTGTCTCACCAATGGATTATTATATCTATCGTTATTCATACATTCTCCTATACAAAATTGTCATAGTCTTCGTCGTCATGAAGGAGTTTAAATGCGCCTTCATCGTAATTATATATCTTAAGGCTCAGCCCCTTTATGAGCTCGACCTTATTTGCATCCTTTAAGTCAAGTCCTTCTAGTACTGTTGTTATCACTCTTAGCTTGCTTCCGTGAGTAACAACGAGTACCTTCTTATAATCTTTTTTCACGAGCGATTGAATAAAGGCCTCGGCGTCTTCACGCGCGTCTCTATATGGGTAGATGCCGCCCTCGTTAAATAGGTCTGGCCTTGACATAATCAAGTCTTCGCGCTCTGGGTCAGTTGCAACGCTCTCTGCCCAAGTCATTCCTTCGTGGCTAAGCATAGATACTTCTCTAAGCCTTCTATCCGGCTCTATATCAAGTCCAAGCGCTTCGTTAATTATTTTTGCGCTATCCATCGCCCTCTTTTGATCGGAGGAGTATATGATTTCTATGCCTTCATCTTTTAATCTAGTCCCTAGCTCCTTCGCCTTTACTTTGCCCTCAAGTGTAAGAGGAGAATCAAGTAAGCCTTGAATTCTCCTCTCCTTGTTGTATTTAGTTAATCCGTGCCTTGTAAAATATATTATCATTAATTCATGTGCTCAATAAGAGCCTTCATAGCTACTGGGAATTCTTCTAAGCTTAAGTCGTAGACAACTTTTGCGTAATCTCTGATTTCCTTTTGCGCATGAGCGTCCATCCTTTGCTTGATAAAGTGCGCAACCGATTGAAGAGATGCAGTCCAGTACCATCTTACATATAATCCGTAAGCTGGTAGGAAAAGTCTTGCTTGTTCAGAGCAAATGCCGTCTTCCATAGCTTTTTCGTAAAGTCCTTCGCCTTTTTCTATAAGCTCAAGTAAATCCTTAGTGTATTCTGCTCCCAATTCAGTAGCTACTGGATCGCCGCTGCCTTGCTTTTTATTATCAGGCATGCTTCTCCATTCATTTTCGCTTGGTACATAGAATACTGGTTCTTCAGTTACATAGCGTCTTGAAGATTCGTTCCAGCCGTTCATTGTGTCGCCAATGCCTTCCATGTGAGATGAGCCAACGATGTACTTCCACCATTGTCTCGCTACCATAAGTGGCGCATACACTTCGAATTGTAGCATCGCATGTCTAAATGGCGATGTGTGATCATTTTTAGCTAAGAAGCTAATTAATTTCTCGTCATTTTGATTTAATTCAAAAGATTCTTTTTGATAAGAAACTCTTGCCGCGTTTACTACGGTAAGGTCGCTACCTAAGTGGTTTACAAGCCTTACGTATCCTTTATCTAAAACATTTTTCATCTTTTCCATATCTTAGTCCCTATAGCTCTTTGGGGAATAGTTAGGAGTTTCCTTAGTTATAGTGATATCGTGTGGATGGTTTTCAATTAGTGATGCGCTTGTAATTTGAACGTATTTTGAATTTGTCTTTAAAGTAGGAATGTCCTTGCATCCAAGGTAGCCCATACCTGATTTTAAGCCGCCAAGCAATTGATAAATAACTTCTCCAACTTTTCCTTTGTAGTGAACTCTACCTTCAACACCTTCTGGTACGTACTTCTTAGCCTTTGATTGGAAATATCTGTCAGATGAACCAGCCTTCATTGCTGCAAGTGAGCCCATGCCTCTATATTCCTTATATCTTCTTCCTTCGAAAATAACTTCTTCTCCTGGTGATTCGTCAGTACCTGCGAATAAGGATCCCATCATAACAACGTCCGCACCAGCAGCTATCGCCTTAGTGATGTCACCTGAGTATTTGATACCACCGTCAGCAATTATAGGTATGCCAGTTTCTTGAGATGCCTTGTAAGCCGCCATGATAGCACTTACTTGAGGAACGCCGATACCAGTAACAACTCTAGTCGTACAGATAGATCCAGGTCCGATACCAACTTTAACGCAGTCAGCACCAGCATCCATAAGAGCCTTAGTGCCTTCGTAAGTTGCCACGTTTCCTGCTATGACTTGTAAGTCAGGGAATTCCTTCTTAATGCTTCTAACCGCGTCAAGTACACCCTTTGAGTGACCGTGAGCAGTATCTAGAACGATAACGTCAACCTTTGCTTCGTATAGAGCCTTAACCCTTTCAAGCATGTCCTCAGTAATACCAACAGCCGCTCCGCAAAGAAGTCTGCCTTGTTCGTCCTTAGCTGAGTTAGGGAATTCAATGGATTTTTCTATATCCTTAATAGTGATTAATCCTCTCAAATGGAAGTCGTCATCAACTATAGGAAGCTTTTCAATCTTATGAACCTTCATTTCCTCTAAAGCTTCGTCCATAGATACACCAACCTTGCCAGTTACAAGGTTTTCCTTAGTCATGACATCGCCAATCTTCTTTTCCATATTAGTTTCGAATCTCATGTCCCTGTTAGTGATGATACCAACAAGTTTGCCGTCTTCATCAGTTATAGGCACACCAGAAATCTTGTACTTTTTCATAATAGCTTCAGCGTCAGCAATCTTGTGTTCAGCAGATAAATAGAACGGATCAGTGATTACACCGTGTTCACTTCTTTTTACCCTGTCAACTTCGATAGCTTGGTCCTCAATCGACATATTCTTGTGAATGATACCAATACCGCCTTCTCTCGCCATCGCGATAGCCATCTTAGATTCAGTAACAGTATCCATACCAGCACTCATCATCGGTATGTTTAAAGCAATCTTCTTAGTTAATCTAGTTTTTGTATCAGTTTGTTTTGGCAATATTTCCGAAAAATTTGGTACTAGTAGTATATCGTCAAATGTTAATGCGTCTCCAATAAACTCCATCTTTACACCCCTCTTTTTAATATTAATATCCTAAATATTTTTGTGCTTCGATAGCGCAAGTGCAGCCCTCAGCTACAGCAGTTGCTATCTGTCTTATCTTTTTATCTATAATGTCACCGCAGGCAAATACACCTGGGATAGATGTCTTAACTCCATCAGTCTTTATATATGGACCAGCCATTTCCACGCTGTCCTTGATTAGTTCAGTGTTTGGCGTTTGACCAATGTAGGCAAATATTAGGAATTCGTCCTCACCATTCTCAAATAGTTTTTCTTCCTTTTCAGCCGAGTCGTAAATACAAACTTCAGTGATCTTGTCCCTAGTTCCGCTTGCACTCACAATCTTGGAGGATGTCATCGCCTCGATATTGTCAGAAGCTTCAATCTTTTCCTTGAACTCGTCAATCATGCCAAGCTCGTCCTTTTCTTCGACAAGGTAGACCTTCTTCGCAAGCTTTGATAGATATAAAGCTTCCTTAGCCGCTCCGTCCGAGCCACCCGCCACGAAGATGATTCTGTCCTCGATCTCCTCATCAAGACCCAAAGCAGAGTGTTCAACCCCGATCTCCTTTTCATTTTCAAGACCTAAATCCTTTGGAGTAGATCCCATCGCAAGTATAACCGCCTTGGCATTGTATGAATTTTGTCTAGTCTTAACCTTTTTTAGCTCATATCTCAAATCAAGCTCGATAACCTCTTCGTACTTTAGCTCGATGTCCGCGTCCGCGATTTGCGCCTCAAGCTTTTCCCTGAACGTTTCGCCCGATTCGTCCTCAGATAAACCCACATAGTGAGTCACATGCGAAACACTTTTTATAAGACCGCCAACCTCGTCCTTTTCAAGCAAAAGTACATTGAAGCCGCGGCTCTTAGCATATAGAGCAGCAGAGACACCTGCAGGGCCGGCGCCCACTACAATTATATCGTACATTTTATCCTCCTTTGCTTTTTGATTAAAATTATTCTCCTATCATTTTATCATATATTACGCTTTTTGTAAAGCAGTCAAAGAGATTATTTTGATAATTTTCACTATGCTTATGGCCTTGCCACGATTTATTTTTTTGCTTACACTAATAGCCTTGCCACGAATAGTTTTTTTGCTTTTGCTAATAGCCTTGCCATGAATAGTTTTTTTGCTTTTGATAATGGCTTTGCCATGATAAGTGAAATTACTAAACAAAAGCGTGGCACTTGTATATCGCGCGGCAGATATATAGCGCGCGGCACTCGTATAGCCACGCGCAATAAAAAAGAGGAGCTCATCACTCCTCATCAATCTACTTATATTGTGCTCTTTCGCCGCCTATTAGCTTAGGTCTTCTTCTAACAAGCGTTAGATGCGCTTCACCTATCTCCTTAACGCTGACTCTAACAGGCACTGCAACAGCTTTGATGTGCATACCGATAAATGTATCGCCGATGTCAAGACCGCCATGCGCTTGAATAGCTTCAACCACAACCGGATCAGCTAATTTTTTGTAGGCGATAGTCGCCATCGATCCGCCCGCGTGCATCTTAGGTACAACGCTTACCTCTTCAAGAAAATATTTTTCCATGCACTCCCTTGTAGTCACGATGGCTCTATTTAAGTGCTCGCAGCATTGAAATGCAAGGAAGATTTTGTGTTCTTCCGCAAAATCCATAAATACATCGATAAATTCTCTAGCGACATCCATTGACGATGCTTTGCCTATGCGTCCGCCAACGACTTCACTTGTTGAGCAGCCTATTACTAGTATCTCGCCTTCTTTTAAATTCGCCTCAGCTTGAAATTCATCAAGCACCTTCTTAAGCGTTTCTTTATATTCTGCCATGTATATCACTCCTTATATCATTTTCTACTTACATTTTATATCAAAGAAGCTTCTTTGTCAAACGCATAAAAAGGTCTGCATCATATGATGCAGACCTTGCAATATCTCATATTAATTAATGTTCGCCGTCAGCCGCCATTTGCGCTTGAGTTAAGTTAAAGTACTTCCTAGGTTTTTTAGTAGTGTCATTCCAAGTTACGTCGAAGTATTTCCACTCGCCATTGACCTTTGCTCTGTTCCAAGCGTGATCAGCATTAGTAACAGTTTCTGATTCAATGCCGCATAGCTCACACATACGGTTGAATAAGCCAGCGTACGCTTCGCATACACCTTTGCTGTCGTCCATGATGGCTTGCCAAGAATAGTAATAAAAACCATTCTTTGTAGTCATGTTATCACCTTGAGCGCTGTTAAGCACTTCGTAGTAATAGTCAGACTTACCAATTATGTAGTCGTTGATCTTTTCAATTTTTTGTATGTCGCTGAGATTCTTAGGCCAAGATTCAACAACCTTCTTTAATTCCTTTGCATAGCCATCAGTTTTCCCTTTCTTAACATTTAATATGCTAATATCTTGCTTAAACTTAGGCTTAATGGTCAGCGTCTGCCTCGATTTACTGTAGCTAGACGAAATCTTCTCAAAGTCCGTGACACCAAACTTACAGTCGCTTCGTACTTTAATTATGTCATAAACTTCTTGTAAAGCAGCGTCCCATTCGGAGTCATTCTTGATAAGTACTTTCTCAAACTTAATTTCGCTTTCGCAGTTATTGATTCCTTCCACTAGTTTATTTTGTTCCTTCATAGTAGGAAAGAATACGAATATGAATATTTGTACAATAAATAAAGTTTCAATCAGTAGCATATCATCACCCCGTATCTATATTTTGTTTAATATTTTGTGTAATCCATTACTGATTTAAATCATTCTCCTTTTGATTTAAATATATTATATCATATAACTTTATTTTTGTAAAGTAGAATTGTGCGGAATACGAATGTATAAGATAATATTATAGTAAAGTGTGTTTTTATAAAATATTATCAATGTATTATTTATATGTATGGTAATGCCCCAAGCAAAACATCTTTTATCCTTTATATATAATACTAAACTATCATTATTAAAAAAATGTTTTACGCGCGTTAAGACTAAGTAAATAATCGCATCACCAATAGTAAAGCGCGAACATCACCATAATCAAGGCAAAAGAAAAGCCCCTATGTATCACTACATAGAGGCATCTCTTATCTATCTACAACCGTCATCACTATGAGCCTTTGATTCTTGGCCTCATAAGTGCATGTGACTAGATTAATGATCTGGTCATCTTCCTTAAGCTCGTAGCCAGTGTCGTACACAGCGTGCTTCTTAAGAAAGCTGTAGAGTTCTTTTCTTTTTTCAAAAGTCTTGTAATCCTTTGGATTGATATACGTCTCGCCCGAGACCCTGGCAGCAAGGACGCAAGTGGTTCTAAAATCTTGCTCCCTTGTATATATAGTAAAGCCAGTCTCAGTAGGATTCTTCTTAAACTCATGAAGCGAAGCGAACATCGTACCGTTCTTGACCACGTGTCCGTAGATCATGATCATCGGGTCCGCCATCGATTCGTTTCTGTAGTCCATGAAGATGGATCCGACCAAATTCCTTTGGCCAGTAACCGCGTGATAAAGGTAGTAAGTATTGTTCTTGCCCTTTACGACAGGGTAGTCAATACTTCCCTCATCCGACTCGATCCACGAGACGATGTCCTTGCTAATGGACTCAAGCGCATCAAAGTCAACCTTCTTTGCGTCATCATCATTTTCATCAGCACCGTTATAGGCATCACCATGGTCCTCGCCCGCGTCCTTAGTCCTCTTAAGACCTATATCTTCAATCTTCTTATAGATGTCCACAGACTCTTTCTCTTGTCTTTTTACGTCAATGTATGAGTAGACCTTGTATATTAAAAATAAACTTGTTATAACAATCAGTATATTGATTAATATCTTTGATCTCTTCATACTAACTCCTTATTTTACAAGATATCTCTTTTTGATAAATACTAAGCCGAGTAATAATACGAAGGCAAAGTAGATAGCAGCTAAGTCTTCAGTTACACCAGTCTTAGGTAATTTGTTCTCACCATGATCACGATCTCTTTCTTCTTCATCGTGTGGCTTTTCTTCTTCAGGTTCTTCATGATCGTGTTCTTCTTCTTGTTCGTGTGGCTCTTCATCCTTTGGTTCCTTAGGCTCTTCTTCCTTCGGTTCTTCTGGTTCTTCTGGTTCATGTTGTTCTTCAGGTTCTTCAGGCTTTTCAGTGTTCTTTGCTTGCCATACAAAGCCAAGTCCATCATTATCTTTTATTTGATAAACTTTTGATTCAAATCCTGGCATTTCAGCTTCTACAAGTTCGTATTCATAATTGATTTCATCTACTTTAACAGTACCATCTTTTTCAACAGTAGTTGTTTTCTTAAAGATTGGTAGATGTTCAAGCATGTCAGTGAAGTCATTTGCCTTGTTAGCTTTTAACTCGCCAACTTTTTCTTTCTTAATAACTTTGCCATTTTTATCTTTGATGATTTGGTATACATCAAATTTTGCTTCTAAGTTATCAAGATTCTTTAGCTTTTCGCCATTAGCATCAAGGAATTCCTTAAATACTTTGATGAATCTTTCTTTTTCAAGATATACAGTAACAGTATTTGAATCCTTAACTGTGTTCTTAGCAATTAATTCTTTGTCTTTATCAGTTAAGTTTCCTAAGTTGAAGAAATCTTCTGCCTTGCCAATAACTTTCTTATCTCCATCTTCGCCAGTGTAGTATACGTCACCATTGTCATCGATCTTTGCATCGATTTGTGGTATCATCATCGGTATATCAAAGTGATTAGTAGCGCCATTTTCAAATTTTCCTTCTAATATAACGCTTGTTACGTCAGAAAGTTTTACTTTTTTATCTGCTACTGCCTTTTTAAGTTCTTCTTCAGTATAAGACTTATCACCTATTTTGTATACAACTGAATATTGTTCAAGATCACTTGTGATGTAATCTCTTAGAACTGGTTTTAGACCACCCTCAGTAACTTTAGCAAAAATATCTTCAATCTTTATCTCAGACTTGTTATTTGCAGTTCCTGGAACATCAACAACTCCTGTGTTGTTAAAGTACTCAATTCTATAGTTAAACTTGTCTCCAAATTTTAATTCAGTACCACCCATGAACCAACCACCAGCTTTATCCTTGTCAATAACATTACCATCTTTGTCTAAAACTTGAAGATATTTATTGACGTTGCCTTTGTGGTCTTCATGAATATTTATTGTAGTACTACCAAAGTAGAACTTAGCCTTGTCGCCAAAAGCGGCATCATTAGTATAATTTGTACCAATAACATTGTCTTTAAAGTCTTTGTATTTTTTCTTATCTACAAAAACATTTGAAAGTTTAAATGTAAATTGATTTTCAGAACCGTGTGGTGCTTCAAACTTAGGTACCCAAGCAAGAACTGCTTGTACTTTTTGTCCGTCTTTTATCTTGCCATTTGCTTTAGCATCTTCGATAGCCTTTTTAAGAACTTCAGCCTTTTCCTTATCTACTTTGTTTGATGATTTACTTAGTTTTTCATATTCAGCTTCTAAATCATCAGTGTAGAAGTATTCAATGCCCGCTTCCCATTTTTCGAATTCTTTTTCATCTGCAAATATCTTATTAGCTCCATTCGCCATAAGTTTATCTTTATTTGCTTCAAAAGTTAATTTTGTGCCATCTTTTAGCTTAAAGATTTCTGGTAATATATCGATGATTAAAGAATTTTCATATTCATAGTAGCCTGTTGTTTCGTTATAATGCTTCTTTGCTTCTTCAGCTTCTCTTTCAGCCTTTGCCTTTTCTTCGTCAGTCATCTTCTTATCATCATCTGGTGTTAAGGCGTCCGCTATATCCTTTTGCTCTTTAGTCATCTTATCAACTGTTACGTCGATAGTGAAGTCAACTGATTTTTCTTTATCGCCAGTAATATCTACTGACTTGTCTTCAGTTTTCTTATCAACCTTTGGATTTTCTTTATCTGGTCCATCGTTTGTAGGCTCATATGTTAATTCAAAATCGGCTCCGTTATTGCCTTCAGTTCCGAATTTTCCTTCTTCTGGATTTGTTCCTTGAGTTTGGTCTTCGCCTGCTTGTTCAATACAGTAACCAATTCCTGGATAACATATCTTCTTATGCCAATCACTGTCTGATCCAAATATACCATCTTTTTTATCTCCACCAGATAACTTGTAATTAGCTTGGTTTGCATATCTGCTTCTATCGTATCCTAGCTTTGACATATAGTAAGCAGCTATGTCGATAGGCATTTCTTGAAGAGCTGTATATTCAGCCTTATCAGCGAACTTGCCATCGCCAAATTTATCTCTGAATCTTTCCTCAACTGATTTAGCTTTATCGCCTTCACCGATATACCATGGATTGATGGCATAGCCGTTCTTATTCTTTAGGCTTTCATCGTTAACAGCAAGGTCGTTGTATTTAAGCTCACTGCCTCTTGTAACAGTGTACTTTTCCATACCAACTTTGTCTTTGTTTTCATTTTTGATTGTTACAAGTTCTTTAATTTCGATTTGATTTTTATCAATCTTGTCATTAACTCTACTGTAAGCTTCAGTCATGATTTCTCTAAACTTTTCTTCGTTTTTCAAATCATCTTTTTTATAAGTCTTCGTATTTCCGTCTTTAACAATACCATTTTTCAAAATGTTTTCGATTTCAGCTTTTACATACATATCTTTGTTTTTAAGCGGATTGCCGAATTCATCTGTATAAGGTATATCGATATCTGGAACAATAACTGATGTTATACCAAGCTTTTTAATCTTTTGTGGTGTTAATGCACCGCCGATAGTGATGTTAGGATTTAAACCTATACGAATAGCGTTAAAGCGCATATCGTCGTATTTGTAGTTACCTTTCTTAGAATCAAAGTAGCCTAGTTTAATATTTTTTATTTCATCTTCAAGTTTTTTCTTAAAAGATGAAAGTTTATTAGCTTTTTCAGTTGGATCTGTAATTTGATTTATCTTAGTAAACTCTTCTGTTAGTTTTTCTTTGATAATACCAAAGCATTCTGATTTTTCATCATGAAGTGCCTTAACAAATTCATCAATATTTTGATCACTTAAATTATTAACTTTGTCTAATAATGAATTGATTTTATCTTGATAAACTTTTTGTACAGGGCTTTCGAATTTATGTGTTGGATCATTTTCCACTTTACTGTAGAAAGCGTTCTTCACTTTAATTCTTACTTGTCCATTGGCTTTATCGCGAGTAATTACAAATTTTATTTTGTTAGTGCCTTCGCCTTTTTCAATTTCAACTGAATCAGCATTTGAGTTTGCTTTCAACTTATCAATTATTTCTTGACCAATTATTTTGAAGTTTTCTCCCAATGGAACGAAACGTCCTTCGATATAGTTTGGACTTACTCCGAAACGAATGTCTTTAATTTGATCTAAGAAGAAATATTCTTCGTTGCCAAATTTCTTGTCTTTATTTTCATCTTTAGCTTCAAATTCTTTTTTTGCTTTATTCCAGTTTTCTTCTGTATCATTAACGATGATTTCATCATAGATTAAACGATTATCCATGTTGTGGTCTTCGATAATGATTTCAGTATCTCTATTTTCTGGGAACAAGCTTCCTTCTTCGTTTTCGAAACCTACTTCCCAAAGAAGTGAACGCATTTTGTTTAATTCATCAGCTTCGATTTTATTGCCAGCTTTATCTTTGATAACTAAAGTCTTGTCATTTCCTTGACCTTCAGTCTCAAATGTTGCACCATTATAAAGTCTTGCAAGTTCTTTTTTAAACTTAGTTATAAGAGCAAGCTTTTCCTTGTTTTCATTAACAAACTTATCATATGCATCTTGAGCAGCTTTTTTAGCGTCTTCTCCATTTGCAGTATCAATTGCTTTTTTAGCTTCTTCAGCTTTTGTGTCTATATCTAATAAGTCAATGATTAATTTATCTCTGTCTCTATCATCAGCATTTCTATAGAAAATGTTGAAGAAATGAAGATTTACAGCTGGATCCTTTGTTAATGCATCTGGTGCATCTTTAAAGAACATTGTATTTGTTTTCTTTTCATTCTTTAATGTAAAGAATTTATCGATTTTCTTAATACCATCTTCTTCAGTAAATACATTTGTATCTTTAAGTACGCCAGTTGTTGGATCTGGCTTGCTATATGTTGCCTTAACATCTGCGTGTACATTGTATACAACGTTTTTACCAGCTAAGAAACCTGGGAATCTTAATCTAAATTTTGCATTTTTAATAGCGTTAAAGATATCTGTATAATCAGTAACTTTTTGAATAGCATCGTCACCATTACCTAAAAATTGAACGATTTTAGCAATAGTTTTTTCTGTTAATATCTCGCTTGATTTGTCAGGATCAGCTGATATATAGATATCACCTTTCTTTACATAGTATTTACCGCCAACAATGTAGTAATCTTCTGGATTTGTGCTTCCTTGGTAAATAGGTTTACCATCATAATCCTTAATCTCAATTTGTTTAGCTCCATCTAGATAAGAATACTTTTTACTTTCTTTTAATTTTATTTCTTTTAAATCTTTGTAGAACTTATTATCTTTGATTTTTTCAATATCAGCATTTTCAAATTTAGTTCCATCAAAGTAATATTTATTACCTACAATAGTATATTTATCGCCTTTATTCTCAACAACTTCGTTTTTGCTGTTAACTAAGATTTGTCCATCTTGGTCTGTTGAAACTTTTATAGTTCTGTTAGCTCCATCTTTTCCACTAGTCTTTGTCTCTTCAGTTTCTGTATCTCCGACTTTAATTTTTCTAGTGAAAGTGTAAGCTCCATCCTTTTCGCTTACAGCAATATTCATCTTCTTACCGAACTTGTCAATAAGTGATAGACCCGCGTTGTATTCAAGACCATCAATGATGTAGTCACCTTTAAATACAGCGTTATTAACTATACGGTATGTTTCTCCGTCTTCGCCAACAAAGTACTTATAAAGTACTTTTTTTCCGTTTTCATCTTTTACTGGAATTAATTCTTTTCCTTCAGAACTTACATTTGCTTTTTTACCAGTTGAGTCAATTACTTGTTCTCCAGCTACGCCTACATATGTGTTATCATTAAAGATTTTACCATTTTTATCATATTTGGCATCTTTAACTATTGTTCCACCATAAGAAGTTTCAGTCTTACCATCCTTTGTTGTTGTTATTATAGTAACTTGATTTCCTTTATATGTTGGTGTTACGTCTGGATCTGTTTTACCATCTTTATTAGCTACATATCCGTCGTAAACATCATACTCTTTTGTGTAAGTGATTAACTTATTACCGTCTAAAACATAAGTTGTTCCGTCTTTTTCAATCTTACCATCTTTATCAAAAGTACCGATTTCATCAAATTTACTTGGATTTTGATCGTTCTTTTTATAAAGCTTTCCGTCTTCAACCTTGTAGTCTCCGCCTTTAAGAA
>NZ_CAKPYL010000028.1 GCF_934202865.1 uncultured Fenollaria sp.
TACCAATTGCGAATAGTCCTGATATAGTATCAAGTTTATCTGCCATAGCAAGTACAACGCCTGCTGTAGTTGCTGGTAGTGAGTCTTGAGCAAATCTTGGTAGATAGTGTTCATAAATTGCTTCTTGAACGCCTATTGGCTCGCCTGATAGATTAGCATAGATCTTGCCCATAACGCCTTGTAGTTCAGTAAATTCAACTACAAGCTTAGTAGCAAGGTCCGCTTTTGAAAGATAGGCCGCTCTCTTTGTAGTTTCTAGCGTTTCATCTCCAACGTTTAAGTCATCACATATCTTTTCTGCAAGCTTAATATTTCTTAATGTTTTATCATATAGTGTTCCTAGCTTATCTTGGAAGACTATAGTTTTTAAATCATTAACATATTCTTCTAGATCTTTTTTTCTGTCTTCATTGAAGAAGAACTTTGCGTCTTCAAGTCTAGCCGCAAGTACTTTTTCATTACCTTTTCTAACTATATCTAGATATTTATCGTCACCATTTCTAACAGTAATGAAGTGATTCATAAGTCTATTTTTTGAATCAACTACTGGGAAGTATCTTAAGTGGTCCTTCATAGGTGTTATAACTACTTCATCAGGTAGTTCAAGGTATTGGTCCTTGATTGTTCCAAGTAGTGGTGTTGGATACTCAACAAGGTTAGTAACTTGATCTATGATAGCCTCGTCATCTTGTAAGCTTCCGCCAACTGACTTAGCTAATCTTTCTGATTCAAGTCTAATTTTTGCTTTTCTCTCTTCATTGTCAACGATTACATAATTATCTTCCATAAGCTTCATATAATCATGAGCATCAGGTATCTCTATATCCTTTTTAGATAAAAATCTGTGTCCATTAGTCAAATTAGAAACTCTTATATTTTCTAAATTAAATTTAACTACTTTGTCATTATAAAGAGATACTATCCATCTGATAGGTCTAGCAAATCTAAGGTCTCTTCCGCCCCACTTCATTGATTTAGGAAAGACAATCTTTCTAATAATGCTTTCTGCATTAGCTTCAATAAGCTCAGTAAAGCTTAGGCTCTTGTGCTCAATAGAAGCAAAAACATATTCTGTTCCGCCCATGTCTTTATAAAAGATATCGTCAAGGCTTAAGCCCTTTGACTTTAAAAAGCCTTGAAGAGCTTTGCTTGCATTGCCATCTTGATCAAAGCTTATTGCCTTTGATGGTCCCTTAATCTCTTCTTTTTCTATGCTTTCATTTTCAACAATGCCGTCAACTATAGTAGTTATTCTTCTAGGCGTTGTATATACGTTCACTTCGAAGTCTTTGTATGAGTTTTCGCTTAATAATTTTTCAAAAGCATTTTTAAATTGTTCTATAGCTAATTTTGAGTAGCTAGCAGGTAATTCTTCCATACCTACTTCTAATAAGTATCTATTTGCCATCGTTAAAACCTACTTTCTTAGTAAAAGGAAATCCCATCTCTTCCCTTTGTTCTACATATTTACTTGCGATAAGCTTAGCTAAGCTCCTAACCTTAAGTATATAGTTTGCTCTTTGTGAAACGGATATAGCTCCAAGCGCATCAAGCACGTTAAATGTATGTGAGCACTTAAGTACATAATCATAAGCTGGAAGTATTAGTCCTTCCTCGATAACTCTTTTGCACTCAGCTTCATATCTTTCAAACATCTCTTGAAGCAAGTCTTTGTCAGCTAGTTCAAAGCTGTATACAGAGTGTTCGTACTCTGCCTTTTTAAATATGTCTCCATAAGTAAAGTGCTCGTTCCATTGTATGTCGTAAACATTGTCAACGTCTTGTAAATACATAGCTATTCTTTCAAGTCCGTAAGTTAATTCAGAGGATTCTAATTCTAAATTTAGTCCACCAACTTGTTGGAAATATGTGAATTGAGTTATTTCCATACCGTCAAGCCAAACTTCCCAGCCTAGTCCCCAAGCACCTAGTGTAGGCGATTCCCAGTTGTCTTCAACGAATCTTATATCGTGCTTCAATGGGTCTATGCCTATAGCTTTTAAGCTGTCTAGGTATAAGTCTTGTACATCATATGGCGATGGTTTTAGAATTACTTGTAATTGATGGTGTTGATAAACTCTATTTGGGTTCTCACCATATCTTGCGTCCGCTGGTCTTCTCGATGGTTCTACATAAACAACCCTCCATGGTTCAGGTCCAAGTGATCTAAGAAAAGTATGTGGATTCATAGTTCCAGCGCCTTTTTCAACGTCATAAGGCTCCATGACTAAGCAGCCTTTGTCCTTCCAATAATTTAGTAGATTCATCATTAAATCTTGAAAATACATTTTGTCCTCCTCAATATTTGACTTTAAGAGTCTTAAATTCATCTTTATCAAATATATATAAAATATAATTTATAAATAATCTTTTTAAATTTGCTATAGATTTTTCTTCGCAGTCTATAGCAATTAAGTCCGTAAATTTGCTATTTAATAATTGCTTCATAAAGCTAAGTTCTTTTATACTTATAGCCTTGTTTGAGTAAGCCTTGTCTCTTGCCACAATCATGCCATCTTCATAATTAAAACTGTAGCTATTAAGCCCGTCCTTTATTTGAATTCTAGGGAAATAGCCTAGTATGTATATAAGTTTCAAAATAAAGGCCAGTATTATTAGCTCTGCTTTTTCCGGATATATGTCCATAATGTTTAGCATAGTCAGTATCATGCTATAGATACGTTCGTCGCCCTCTTGTGTATTTAACAAGGTCACAAGCAGCTCTGATAAAAAAGCAAAATCATGTAGCTTTTTCATATCTGTATCTAAAAGTTTTGGTGCATATAAAACTTTTGAGTCATTAACCATGAAGATCTCTTTGTATTGCGATAGAGTAAACTCTGATTCAGTAAATACAAAGGAGCTCCTCGCTACATTGTCTCTTAAATCATATGCGCTTCTTACATAAGCCTTGATACGACCTAGATTAACTGTATATATATCAAGTATCTTGCCATTCTTCTGATCGCTTTTGCTTGCAATTACTATGCCTCTAAACTTTTCGGATTTACTTGTATCCAAAGAATTTCACCTTGTCTTCGTTCTTTCGCCAGTTTTTAGCGACTTTCACGTTTAGTTTAAGATTAACTTCTGTATCAAGCATTGCTTTTATATCCTTTTTCGCAGCAAGTCTGATTTTTTTAATCATAGAAGCGTCCTTGCCAATGACTATGCCCTTGTGGCTTTCTCTTTCGCAGTATATAATTGCTTCGATATTTACCTTGTCTTCAAACTCTTCGTACTTAATAATTTCAACGTTGATGCCGTGAGGTATTTCTTCAGATAAGTACAATAGACACTTTTGTCTAATCACCTCTGAAACTATAAACTTCATCGGCTTATCTGTTAAATACTCGCCATCGTAGTACATTGGTCCCGGTTTTAATGTGTTTTTAATCTCATCTAATAATTTATCTAAGTTCTCGTCATTACCGGCGCTTATTGGCACAGTAATAGCTTTAAGATTTCTCGAGTTAATCTCTGCTATAATCTCATCTAAATATGATTCCTTTTTATCAATCTTGTTTATAGCGATGACCACATCCTTATTTGAGCTTGTAACTATGTCCATTAGCTCTTTTTCTCCAGACTTAAATGGCACAGAGCCATCTATAATATATAGAATCATGTCAGCATCTTCTATTGCTGATCTCATGGCCTTATCCATGTAGTCGCCCAGTTTATTTCTAGCTATTTGATATCCAGGTGTATCCATAAAAATGATTTGCGCATCGTCATCTGTATATATAAAGTTGATTATATCTCTTGTTGTTTGCGGCTTATCAGAGATTATTGATATATTAAATTTTACTAATTTATTTAGTAGCGTCGATTTGCCAGCGTTTGGCCTACCGACAACGGCTACATAGCCTGATTTGAATTCCATCGTCTCACCTCTATTTATCATCTAATGAAAAAGATTCTGGAAGCAGATCTTTTATATTATATACTTTGTAATCTTTTGTGCTCTTTGCGACAATTATCTCAGCGTCTTTTGTAAACTCACTAATAAATTGTCTGCACGCCCCACACGGGAATGGATATGAATCTGGATTTACTATAGCAATCTTATTTATCTTTCTTGAATCACCATTAGTGATAGCATTTGCTATAGCGCTTCTCTCAGCGCATATTGTTAAGCCATAAGATGCATTCTCAATGTTTACGCCATTATAAACACTGCCGTCGTCCATTTCAACAGCTGCAGCTACTTTATATTTTGAATAAACTGAGTATGATCTATCTAAAACGCTTAAGGCTGATTCAATAAGTTCTTTATAATCCATATTATCCCTCGAATCTTTATTATACAATAAATTTGCGATAAATTCAATACTTAACGCGTGATTTTAAGCTCATCAAGTATTTCTCTTTGTCTTTCTTCCATAATGACTCTGTCTTCGTCCTCGATATGGTCGTAGCCAAGTAAGTGCAAGATGCTGTGAGCGAAGAGAAACATGATTTCTCTTTCAAGGCTGTGTCCATAGTCCTTCGCTTGCTCTTCAGCTACTTCGTATGAGATAACTACGTCACCTAAGAGCGTCTCATCAGATGAAAAATCTTCTATAAGAGGAAAAGATAAAACGTCAGTCACTTTATCAATGTCTCTGTACTCTCTATTTAAGTCCTTTATCTCTTCCTTCGATACATAAGTAAGACCTACCTCATAGTGATCTTCAAGGCCTTCCTTTTTTAAAGCAAGTGAAGCAATACTTTTCATAGTATCTTCGTAAGTTGCCTCTATCGGATAATTATTCTCGTTATTTATCACTATGTCCATCTTTTTCTTCTCTCTCTTTACTTTCTTTATCAAGCTTTTTGCTCTCGTATGCATTATATGCTTCGATAATTCTTTGTACAAGTATATTTCTAACAACGTCAGTTTGAGTAAGTTCGATAAAACTAATACCATTAATATTTCTTAAAATATGGCTAGCAGCTATAAGACCTGACTTCTTTCCCTTAGGTAAGTCTCTTTGTGTGATGTCGCCAGTCACTATAACCTTAGAGTTAAAGCCCATCCTTGTTAAGAACATCTTCATTTGTTCTTCAGTAGTGTTTTGCGCTTCATCAAGAATTATGAAAGCCTTATCCAAAGTTCTACCTCTCATGTAAGCAAGTGGAGCGACCTCGATAAGTCCTCTTTCGGCGTTCTTTTCATATTGCTCCTTGCCCATGATTTCATATAAGGCGTCATAAACAGGTCTTAGATATGGGTCAACCTTTTCCTTTAGATCACCTGGCAAGAAACCAAGGTTTTCACCCGCTTCTACAGCTGGTCTTGTTAATATAATCTTAGATACTTCTTTATTTTTGAAAGCATTGACCGCCATGGCGATGGCAAGATAAGTCTTTCCAGTACCTGCAGGTCCTATACCAAAGGTAATTCCTGACTTTCTAATCATATCAACATATCTTTTTTGGCCAATAGTCTTTGGTCTGATGGTTTTGCCCTCGCTAGTAATTGCAACTACGTCTTTTTGTATATCATATAATTGATTTTCCTTAGACTTTTTCACTAGATTTATGGAGTAGTATATATCCTCTTTGCTAAGTGATTTTTGTGTATCGATAAGGCTTGATAAGGCTTTGATAAGTCTCTCAGCCATAGCCTCTTTCTCTTCATTTCCTGAAGCTATCACAATCTTATCGGACTTGATATCAAGCTTCACATCTAGTTCTTTTTCAATTATTTTAATATTTGTATCTAAATTACCAGCTAAGGCTTCTTGCTTATTGCTGTCAAAATTAAGTTCTCTACTCATTAATCCTCCTTAAGGCAAGTGGTTTGTCTAAAATTTCTTTTATTACTATAGATCTAGCCAAATTTTCTTTTGTAAAATTAATACCATCTATCTCTTCACTTTCAATTTCATTAAAAGCGCTATTTTCTACTGTAATTACTTCCTTATTTTCTTCTCTAAGCTTTTCTTCTTTTTTTAATTTATAATCACGAAGTCTATCATTAATATCTCTAGAAAGGTATTCATCAAGCTTTTTGCTCTTTTCTGAGAAATAGTCATCAGCTCTTTCTTTGTAGTCATCCCTGATTGCTTCGTCATAATGCTTTTCTAAATTACCTATCTTTTTTACCTTTTCACGTTTTTGCTTCTCTCTATCATTTGCTTTATTAGCATTTCCCATCGTTCTAGTGTAAATTTCATCAAGTTTTTTATCTAAAATATCTCTTTGCTTTTTCTTCTTATTAGCTTCATTTACAGTAGTGACGATAGATGATATTAGCATAAATAAAAACGCTAATACAAATAATCCATCCATAGTATCCTACTTATCTAGCTTTTGTGTATCAGATATGGACTTTCTCATATCAGTATCTGAGTTGATATTATTCATCTTGTAATAATCCATAACTCCTAAATTACCGTTCTTTAGCGCTTCAGCAATAGCTAGAGGCACTTCTCTTTCGGCTTCAACAACTTTTGACTTCATCTTTTGAACTTCAGCCTTCATTTCTTGTTCGCTAGCAACGGCCATGGCACGTCTTTCTTCTGCCTTAGCTTGAGCTATCTTCTTATCAGCATCTGCTTGATCCATAAGTAGTTTAGCTCCGATATTTCTACCAACGTCGATGTCTGCTATGTCTATAGAAAGTATTTCGAATGCTGTTCCTGAGTCAAGACCCTTTTTAAGAACTGTCTTTGAAATGCTATCAGGATTTTCAAGCACGGCCTTATGTGTATCCGCGCTACCAACAGTAGTTACAATGCCTTCGCCGACTCTTGCGATGATAGTTTCTTCGCCAGCACCACCGACTAATCTCTCGATATTTGCTCTAACAGTTACTCTTGCTTTTACAACAACTTCGATACCATTCATAGCAACTGCGGATATGGAAGGAGTTTCTATAACCTTAGGATTTACGCTTACTTGAACCGCTTCAAGCACATTACGACCAGCTAGGTCAATGGCTGCTGCTCTAGTAAAGTCTAGAGGTATATCGGCTCTTTGTGCTGCGATAAGCGCGTCTACTAGTGTATCTACGTTACCACCAGCTAAGTAGTGCGCTTCTAGTTCGTTAACCTTTATATCAAGTCCAGCCTTTGTAGCCTTGATCATTGGATTGATAATCTTGCTTGGAGCAACTCTTCTTAGTCTCATACCAGTAAGTGTAGCCATGCTAACCTTAACTCCTGAGAAGAATGCTGTTACCCATAGACCTATAGGTACGAATGAAAAGAACATACTTAAGACTATAATCCCAAGTATTACAAAAATTAATTTTCCTGATAATAACGCATTAATAAAACCTGCTAAAAACATTTTACTTAACCTCCCTGTCAACTATTAGATATCTTCCTTTAACTGCTATAACCTTTAGATCGAGACCATTATCTAGGTAGCCATCGTAGCTTATAGCGTTATATTTGACTCCATCAATCAAAACATAACCTGTTGGTCCTAAAGAGCTGATTGATTTTGCCTTGCTTCCTATGAGCTTCTCTAGCTCATTTACTTCTTCTTTATTTTCTTTTAAATTCGATTCGGTACTTAAAACAAGATGAGTTAATCCCTTTAAAGTATATCCCTTACTAAGCATGTACTTAAGGAAACCTATATTGCAATTTATCAATATAAATACAGTCATTAAGCCATATCTATAGTCAGTAAAAGCTAAAACTACAGATGTGAAATATGCTAGTAAGCCAAGTACACCTGTTATAGTAAAGCCAGGAATAAATATTTCCAAAACTACAAAAATACAAGCAAATATGAATAATCCGAGTGGATAAAAATTATTTGTTTGACATACAATTCTAGATCCAAACAAAAGAAGATGTGTTAAGAAAAATAAACTTATGTAAGCACTTTGCTTCTTCTTTATTAAAGCAAGACTTAAAAAGAGCGTGCCTATGATTACTAATAAAAATGCCGCTATATCGGTCAATAAAAAAACATCTGTATTTGCCACTAAAAATAAATTTCGCATTAAATCACCACCTAAGTATATTTACCCAAAACACTAATCTTTAATCAAAAAAATCAAGGCTGACCACTATGACCAGCCTTTGCTTTTTATAAATCTTCTGATTTTTCTACGTTCTTAATCTCTTTTATAGATGCCTTGTCTCTGAATGCCCACTTAGCTATCTCCATATTGCATCCTGGATTTATTTCGATTACGTAAACATCTTCTTTAATTTGAACAATCTTTCCTAAGATACCGCCAATAGTTACGATTTGATCACCTATCTTAAGTGAGTCTCTTAATTCTTGTAACTTTTGTGCTTGTTTCTTTTGCGGTCTGATTAAAAAGAAGTATGCAAATGCACCAAATAATACGAATGGTATTATCATGCTAAGTAATGATCCGCTTGCGTTTGCTTGTTGAGCTCCTGTTAAAAAACTTAATGTCATCATATAACCTCCCTATATTGTTAATATTATTATACACTATATTACTTTAAATATCCATATTTTTTATAAAATTCATGTTTATACTCTAAGAAATAATCGCCTAAAATTGATTCCCTAATATTTTTCATCATCTTTAGTAAGAAAGTTAAATTATGAATAGTAGCTAATCTATAAGCAAGTATCTCGTCAACATTGAAAAGATGTCTTAAGTAAGCTCTTGAGTAATGACTACAAGTGTAACAATCGCACTCAGGGTCCGGCTTTGTGAAGTCTTCCTTGTACTTAGCGTTCTTTATTACAAGTCTACCGTGTGATGTCATAAGCGTTCCATTTCTCGAGATTCTTGTTGGTAAAACGCAGTCCGCCATATCTATACCTCTTTCAACTGACTCAAATAAATATAGTGGTGTACCTACTCCCATGTTGTATCTCGGCTTATCTTCAGGCATATAGTCAGTTACATGGTCTAAGACTTCATTCATCAAATCAACTGGCTCACCTACTGAGAGGCCACCAACAGCATAACCAGGCAAGTCAATAGAGCAAATTTCTTTCGCATGCTCTTCACGAAGGTCCTTGTAAAGACCGCCTTGAATAATGCCGAATAGATTTTGATTCTCTCTATCGGTCCAAGCGTCCTTACATCTTTCAAGCCACCTAGTCGTTCTGTGCATTGAATTTATAATGTATTCTCTAGACGCAGGATAAGGAGCGCACTCATCAAAGGCCATCATGATATCACTGCCAAGCTTTGTTTGTATCTCAATCGATTTCTCTGGAGATATAAATAGCTTTGAGCCATCTATATGTGAGCGAAACTCAACTCCTTCTTCACTTATCTTTCTCATGCCGCCCAAACTAAAGACTTGAAAGCCACCACTATCAGTTAAGATAGGCTTATCCCAGTTCATAAACTTGTGAAGTCCACCTGCTTTGTGAACTATGTCTTCGCCAGGTCTTAAATGCAAGTGATATGTATTTGAAAGAATGATTTGAGCGCCCAAGTCCTTAAGCTCATCAGGCGTCATGGTCTTAACCGTTGCTCTCGTTCCCACCGGCATGAAGATAGGCGTCTCAACAACGCCATGCTTTAGCTTCATTAGACCAGCTCTTGCTTTAGTTTTACTATCTGTTTTAATTAATTCAAATTCCATATTACCTATCCAATATAAACATTGCATCGCCAAAGCTGAAGAATCTGTATCTTTCTTTAACAGCTTCTGCATATGCGTTAAGTATCATCTCTTTTGATGCAAAGGCACTTACTAGCATAATTAGCGTTGACTCTGGTAAGTGGAAGTTCGTGATTAGTGCGTCAACTGCCTTATATTCAAAGCCAGGATATATGAATATATCAGTCCATCCGTGACTAGCCTTGATCTCGCCCTTTGCAGCTATCGTTTCAAGCGTTCTAACTGTAGTAGTTCCAACAGCTATAACTCTTCTGCCTTCTTTTTTTGCTTTGTTTATGGTCTCGCTCGCCTCTTCAGAAAGGTTATAGAACTCACTGTGCATCTTGTGTTTCTCAACATCTGTTACCTTGACAGGTCTAAATGTTCCAAGACCAACATGTAGTGTTAGATAAACTATCTTCACGCCCTTATCTTCTAGCTCTTTTAATAGCTCTTTAGTAAAGTGTAGACCCGCTGTTGGTGCAGCTGCCGAACCAAGGTTCTTAGCGTAAACAGTTTGGTATCTATCCTTATCTTCAAGTCTTTCCTTAATATATGGTGGAAGAGGCATCTCGCCAAGTTCATTTAATATCTCTAGGAAAATTCCATCGTATTTAAATTTTATATATCTAACACCATCGTCATCAATATCAACTACTTCAGCTCTTAGAAGACCGTGACCAAATTCAATTTCACTGCCTATCTTCATCTTCTTGCCTGGCTTAACAAGGGTCTTCCAAGTGTCTTCTTCTGTTTGTGAAATTAGTAGAACTTCTATCTTTTCTTCTTTTCCAGGCCTATTGCCAAAGAGTCTTGCAGGTATTACCTTGCTATCGTTTGCAACTAGCACGTCTCCTTCATGAAGGAGGTTCACTATGTCATGAAAAATCATGTGTTCGACCTTGCCAGTTTTTCTATCCAAGACCATAAGTCTTGATTCATCTCTTTTATCTATGGGGTGTTGTGCAATCAGCTCCTCAGGTAGATCATAGTAAAAATCTTTAGTTTCCATTACTTATTTCAGCTCCGTCATAGTAGAATTTTAGTATTTCATCATATTTTAATCCAGCTTTGCCCATGTTGTTTGCGCCCCATTGGCTTAGTCCAACACCATGGCCCCAGCCGTGACCAGCTATCTTTATCTTTGCATTAGCGCTTATAGCTGGGCTTGGGCTAGCTTTTTCACTAGTTTCACTGCTTATAAATATAGCTACGCCATCTTCAAATAAAACAGTTACTTCGCCATCATTATCGTTCTCTGGCGTTATTGTAGCAGCGCTTACACCATTTGCCTCAACTGTATACATACTGCTCTTGAATTTATTCGCGCCGATAGCGTTCTTAAATTTATTGTTATCGACAAGCACTTCTTTATTGCCGTCCATTATAGCAATAGTCTTAACTCTCCTGCTATTGTTATTTTCTTTAACGTAAATTTGATTTATCGAATTTATACTAATGCCTTGTTTTTTAAGTCCATTAATTAGGTCGTTGGCATTAATTTCAAAATTCCAATTATAATTTGGCTCATTTATAGAATATTTATCTTCTTTTGAGATTAAATACTTGTACTTAGCGCCCCAAACGTCGTTAGCGTCTGCAGTATAACCACCATTTGACGAGGAATAAGTCGCATTAACAACCTTGCCGTCTGATAAAAGAATTTGTCCTCTAGTTTCATCAACAGCTTTTCTAACATTGTCCTTTTCCGCATCAAAACCACCATAAACTTGGCTAGAAACAGTATCATATAAGTCAAAGGACTTATCCTTATTTCTAGTCACGCTGCAAATCGCATATGACCTAGCAGCTACAGCTTGTGCCTTAAGCGCTTCGTATGAGAAAGTGCTTGGCATCTCTCTTGGAACAACGCCATATAGGTACTCTTCAAGACCGACATTGTTAATGGCTGCTAATTGTTTATCAACTGTATCAAATGTTAAGTAGCCTCTGTATTTTTTATTGTTTATCTTGATAGGACCCCAACTAGGAGATTGTATCTTCATAGACTTATTTGTCGCCATGCTTGATAGAAAAGTTCCTTGAGCGTCGTAAATATCATAGTTTTGGCCGTTTAGCTTAAGAACAATACTCTTTTCAAAGCTTTGGAATAGGCTTAAATTAGAGTGCATATCTCTCACTTCAAAACCATCGTCACTATATAGTTTTAATTCATTCATATTTTGCGCTGTTATTCCAAGCTTAACATCAACATTTGTTATATGCTCATATCCACTCTCTGCTTTAGCAGTATTTATGGAAAATGCTAGCAAAAATATTGATAGTATAATTAATATTTTATTCTTCATAGTTCTCTCCTTCGTTATACTTGTAGCCCATGTGATCATAAGCAAGTTTCGTTGCAATTCTGCCTCTTGGCGTTCTTGCGATAAAGCCAAGCTGAATTAGATATGGCTCGTAAACATCTTCTATCGTAGTTCTCTCTTCGTTCGATGATGCTGCAAGCGTATCTAAGCCGACTGGCCTGCCACCATAAGTATTTATCATAACATCAAGTATCTTTCTGTCAGTTTTATCAAGGCCATAATGATCTATCTCTAGTATATCAAGTCCCTTTTTAGCAATCTTTCCTGATATAGAGCCATCTTCTAGCACTAAAGAGTAGTCTCTAACCCTCTTTAGTAGCCTATTGGCAATTCTTGGTGTACCTCTAGATCTTCTAGCTATCTCTCTTGCGCCTGCCTCGTCTATTTCCACATCCAAAATGCCGGCAGATCTTGTAACTATCTCACAAAGCGAGTCTTCGTCGTATAAGTCAAGATTTAATATAACACCAAATCTATCTCTTAATGGTGATGATAATAGCCCTGCTCTTGTAGTTGCGCCTATTAGCGTAAATCTTGAAAGGTCTATCCTAACCGACCTTGCCGATGGGCCTTTACCTATAATTAAGTCTAGTGAATAGTCCTCCATAGCTGGATATAGAATTTCTTCTACTGAACGTGATATTCTATGTATCTCGTCAATGAATAACACATCGTCATCTTTTAAATTTGTTAGTACTGAGGCCAAATCGCCAGGTCTTTCAATCGCAGGACCTGATGTTATCTTGATATTAACACCCATCTCGTTTGCGATGATATTCGCAAGAGTAGTCTTTCCTAGTCCTGGTGGTCCATATAAAAGAACATGGTCAAGTGGCTCTCCCCTCATCTTTGCAGCATTAACAAAAATTTTAAGCTTTTCCTTAACGCTGTCTTGGCCAATGTAGTCGTTAAACCACTTCGGTCTCAATGAGTTATCAAAATTTTCCTCGCCTGACCTCAAATCAGTCGTTATTAATCTATCTTCTTCCACTTAAACACCTACTTTGAAAGCCTTTTCAATAGCTCTTTAATCAAATCTTCTACTTCCATAGTCTCGTCTAAACCTTTGGCAATGCTTGTAATTTCGTATTTGTTATAGCCAAGTGAAGTAAGCGCTTCTATAGCTTCGTTTAGGTTGCTGCCAACACTTACAACATTTGCAAGGTCTTCAAATTCGCTTCCCTTGCTAACTTTGTCCTTAAGCTCAAGAATGATTCTTTGAGCAGTTTTCTTACCTATGCCAGGCGCCTTCATTAAGGCTTTTTCATCATTTGTGACAATAGCCTTTTGTAGATCAACTACCTTTTGTTCAGACAGAATACCTATGGCAGTCTTTGGTCCAACACCATTAACTGTTGTAATCAGATTGAAAAAGTCAACCTCGTATCTATTGGCAAAGCCATATAGACTCATGTCATCTTCCCTAACTACTAAATTCATATAAATTTTTACTTCGCCATCGTAGATGTCACTCTCCATAGTTTCTTTAGATGTAAACACTTTGTAAGCAATGTTATTTACTAATAAAACTATGTAGTCCTTCTTCTTATCTACAACCTCACCTATCATATATTCAAACATATTTACCTCAATAAAAATTGATCTTTAAAATTAATACTTGCGCTATGAGTTAGAGCAACTGCTAAAGCGTCAGCAACATCGTCAGGTTTTGGAACCTTTTCTAAGTGAAGAAAAGTTTTTACCATCTCTTGCATTTGCTTTTTCTCAGCCCTACCATAACCAGTAACAGCTTGTTTAATTTGAAGTGGAGTGTACTCATATGTAGCAAGATTCTTGTGCTTTAAGCAAAGAAGCGTAACTCCTCTTGCTTCAGCAACTTGTATAACAGTTTTTTGATTTTTAAAATAAAACAGTTCTTCGATAGCTGCTTCGTCTGGATCGTACTTGTCGATTATAGCACCAAGCTCAAAGTAAATCTTCTCAAGTCTTTTATCTAAACTAAGGTCCTTGTGCGTCGTGATTGCGTCGTAGAACACATCGCGAGCCTTATTGCCGTCATAATCAATGATGCCCACACCTACTATAGCGATGCCTGGGTCTATACCTAAAATTCTCATTTTGCCTCCTACTTCTCCATTATAATTAATATTATACTACAAAATAGGCATAAGTTCAAGCACTTGATGCGTTTTTATGTGACGCCGATTTTAATAAAGACGAAAATCGTTTCTCACGAACTTAAGTTAATAAAAAAGCTTAGCAAGAGAGGGCCCACTAAGCAATTAAAAATTACTATATCATAATATTAATTTTTTAATTAAACACATAACAATACCCTTCTTAGTATTTGCTCATAAGAAGGGTATTTGTAATGCTATTTTATTTGTTTTATTTATTTCTTCTCTCTAAAATCATATCCACACTTTGAGCAGAAATTTTCACCATTATATTCAGCACCGCAATTTGGACAGAATTTTATTTCATATTCTTTCGATATATCTTCTTCAATATAATTATCTTCTACTACTTCATCTTCTTCTACTTCCGCTTCTTCGTCTTCTTCTTCATCTATGAATTTCTCTTCAATAACATTTTTGCTTTTATCATCTTTAATATCTTTCTTATTTTTCTTTTTCTTCAATATCAAGAAAATTATTAAGGCAATGATGATTATAAGAATTAGTATTGTAAGAATCAAAATTATTTTATTTTCAAATAAATCTTCTAATTTATCTAAGAAACTTTCACTTTCAATGAAGATGAATGAATTTAGATTGTTCATCTCTTCAATTTTTGGTTCTCTAAGTCTATTTGTTACATTAGACAGTAAATCCTTTTCAGCTTCAAAGTCTTCTAAATGTGTATTTGCTATTACAGTTTTTTTAGAAATAAAAGCTAAAGTTCTATATAGTAGAAGTATTGCTTCATCTCTATTTACTATCTCATCAGCATTAAAATCTTCACCTTCGTTAGATATTAGACCACACTCCAGAGCAAGTTCAACATTTCTTTCTATAGATTTAAACTTGTCAAAATCAGAAAAACTTTTCGCTTCACTTAACTCATCATCTTCTATATCAAAACCATTAAGCTTTAAGACTTCTGTTAAAGCATATACTAGCTGAGCTCTTTTTACTTTTTCATTTGGATAAAAACTGTTTCCTTCATGATTAAATAATTTATGCTTTATCGCAGACTTTATATATATTTTATCTAATTCATTTACATCATCTAACTTTATATCCTTATCATCATCGTAGTCACCAAGCAAAAAGCCTACAGCTCTAGCAATCTCGCCTTTAATCAATGGCTGATCTAAATCTAAACTATCAGATGCTTCGCTTAATATCTTTGATGACAATACGTTCTTAAAAGCTATAGATTTAAATCCATCCAAACCTAAATCTTCTAAATTTGAAGACTCATAATTTTCAAATTTTATTGGGCCATAGTGATTTGTATATACTATACAATACTTAGGATCACTATTCATAAGATAATATAGTGTTGGAACTTTACTTATATATTTTTCTTCATTAAATTCATTAAAATTAATAGTTAAATTTATAGGTAATGTTGCTCTCTTTTTTGAAAGCGGAGTTATAAAAACATTGTTATCAAACTTTTCTATAGCAAAAACCGTATTTTTTTCTTTTAGTTTATTGATATCATCCTTAGTTAAAATTACATTTATATCTAATCCGTCTAAGTAGAAATTATAAATTATATCGTCTTCAAGTTCATCTTTAAAACTAAAAATATATCTACCCACCTCGTTTGGCCTCATTTTTATTTGAACTACTGGTTTATATTTATTAAAATCTTTGATTTCTAAGTTAGTTAAATAATTACTTAAATTTATCGCGTCATCTCGATCAACTTTGTGGCTTTCATAAAAGTCATTATTAAATTCTACAGCTCCATTAAGATTATAAGATAAGTTGTTCTCTACGAACTTAAAATAAACTTGACGTAATTCAACTTGTCTTTCGTTTAAAAGTCCGATTTCTTTTGTATAGTCATTTTCTTTTAAAAATGAATCAATATATGAAATAAGTTCTTGTGATGAATTTTTCTTTGAAGCTTCTTCATTATCAAAACCCGACAAAAAATCTGGCTGCAAACTATGACCCAAAGCATCTTCAGCTTGTTCAAATGTAAATGGTTCTCCTTTAATGTAGATAGGAAATAATTTATTTTCTCCATCAACATTTTTTCTTTCAACAAGTATATACTTAGAACGCATTTCTCCATAGTATAAAGAATTTACTCTTACAATTGCATAATTATATAAAGACTGAATATCTGATAAAACTACTCCACGACCAAAATCAAGATAGTATTCTGTTGAAATTGCAGTTATGGAAAATTTATCATCCTTTACCCTCACACTTATAAAGTCTCCATACTCTGCTTCTTTAAGCTTCTGGTCAAAAAATAGTTTAGTTAAATCATTTAAAAATTCTATACTATATAGTTCTTCATAGTCCCAAGATATATAATTCTTAGCAAAATTAGAAAGCTTCTCTTTATACTCTTTTGAAAGTGCTATAGATTGCGCACCAAATTCTTCACTTTCGTAAAGAAAGCTTGTACTAAGCCAGTCTGCTATAGCTGAACTATTTATAACTCCAAATTTCTCATCTAATGTCGCTGCTAAAAAAACAATCTTTTCAAACTCATCCTTACTTACATTCTTAAAAAAATCAGATTTTGCATATACATCCTCACT
>NZ_CAKPYL010000029.1 GCF_934202865.1 uncultured Fenollaria sp.
TCAAGTGTAACGAAATAATTGCTAATATCTGCTCCACCAAGTAATAGTCCAATTAGTGGCATGATTATGTCGTCAACAAGTGAGCTAACAATCTTTGAGAAGGCTCCACCTATGATAACACCTACTGCTAGGTCCATTACACTGCCCTTTGAAATAAATTCTTTGAATTCTTTTAACCTTTTCTTTCCCTCCTATTTTAAAAAAATTTAACTAATTCATGTCCACATCTAATTTTATGTGTTCGATGTGGTTTTTGTCAAGTAATTCTAGTGCATAATCGTCTATCCTATATGCATTTGAATAATATATTTTACTGATTCCCGCTTGTATCAAAGCTTTAGTGCAGTTTAAGCACGGGAAGTGTGTTACGTAGCACACACAGCCATCTACCTTGATGCCTTCCTTAGCGCAATATAATAGCGCATTCATCTCAGCATGTATAGTCGCTATGCAGTGACCATCCCTCATTGTGTGGCCTATCTCTGAACAGTGCGGATTGCCCTTGATGCTGCCGTTGTAACCGCTTGAGACTATTCTGTTGTCTTTATTAACGAGTAAGCATCCCACGTAGGCCCTATCGCATGTAGATCTCTTAGCTATCATGTGAGCGATTGACATGAAATACTCTTGCCACGAGCTTCTTGTATCAGCCATTAAATCACTTCCTCTTCATCAAATATTTTACCTTCGTAAATTTCTCCAGTTGTTGCGTCGATGCTTATGATGTCTCCAGTTTTTATAATATTCATTGCTTCCCCCACACCAACAACTGTTGCTAGATGGTAATTAATGCCAACTATTGCGCCTTGACTAGTTAGACCGCCTTCAACTGTCACTATGCCCGATGACTTTTGTATATATGGAAGCATATCTTTATATACCCCTATAGTTACTATAATATCGCCATCTGTAAAATTTTCTTCTAGTTCTTTAGCATTTTTAGCGACACAAGCTCTTGCGCTTATCTTATGCTTGCCTATGCCCATTCCTTTGCATAATAGCTTACCAACTGTCTTTACCATCATTATGTTTGTTGAACCAGCCTTTCCAAGCGGCATGCCCGCTGTTAATATGACTAGCTCTCCCTCCTTTACAAATTTTATATTCTTTAATATATTTATAGATTCGTAGAATAAATCGTCTATGCTTGATGCAAGAGTCGCTCTGATTGGATAGACGCCCCACTCAATTGCCAATTGCCTTCTAACCTTTTCATTTGTAGTAGCAGCGATGATTGGCGACTTTGGCTTGAACTTCGAAATATTTCTCGCAGTAAGCCCTGATGTTGTTGCGGCTATGATCACTTTTGCATCCAAATCAAGCGCCGCTTCTCTCGTCGCTTTGGCGATGGAGTTTGTGATGTTAATCTCATGTTCATCATTTGTGCTATCAACAATGATTTTATAATCGAGACTGTCTTCAATTTTTAAAGCAATTTTCCTCATCATTTCACATGCCCTGACTGGATAAGCTCCTGCTGCCGTCTCGCCTGATAGCATTATCGCGCTCGAACCATCTAAGATGGCGTTGGCAACATCAGTTACCTCAGCTCTTGTTGGTCTTGGGTTTCTAATCATTGAGTCGAGCATCTGAGTCGCTGTTATAACGAATTTACCTTTAAGATTGCACTTTCTGATTATATCCTTTTGCACTAAAGGAATGTCCTCTTCATCAAGTTCAACACCCATATCTCCTCTAGCAACCATAATACCGTCAGATACTTCGATGATCTCATCAATATTTTGAACGCCCTCTAAATTTTCTATCTTAGAAATAATCTTAATATCGTCTCCACCATTGCTCTCAAGAATCTTTCATATCTCTAAAACATCTTTTGCGCTTCTAATAAATGAAGCCGCGATGAAGTCTACATCATTTTCAATGCCAAAGATTAAATCATCAATATCTTTTTCAGTGAGCGTCGGTAAATTCACTTTGACTGAAGGAAGATTAACTCCCTTCCTATCGCTTAGCTCGCCCGAGTTAACTGCCTTCATATAAACATTATTCTCATCGACTGATATTACAGTGAACTCTACAAGGCCATCGTCAATAAGCACTCTATCATTAGCCTTTAAATCCTTGGCAATGTCCTTATATGTGACAGAGACCCTCGTCTCGTCGCCTTCTACATCCTCACTCGTAAGAGTAAAGTCTTGTCCTTGCTCTATCCTAATCATGCCATCTTTGAAAGTCTTTATCCTTATCTCAGGTCCCTTCGTATCAAGCATTATGCCTATAGGCTCATCAATATCATCCCTAAGTTTCTTTATAGTCTCTATCCTCTTTTTATGCTCTGGATGAGTGCCATGTGAAAAGTTTAGTCTGGCAACGTTCATTCCTTCATTAACAAGCGCTTTTAGCACTTCGTATGAGTCCGAGCTCGGTCCAATTGTACAAACTATCTTAGTCTTTTTCATCTTAATTCTCCTATATTGATAATATGTCCACCATCTTAAGCTGATCTTTGTCAAAAGCTTTCTTTGTCTCAAGTGCTTCTTCTATATCTACTTCTATAATCTTGCCATTTTTGTAGCCCAAAACTAGTCCTGATTTGCCATTTAAGAGTAAATTTACTGCGTCATAGCCAAAGTCACTTGCTAGTATCCTGTCTTGAACTGTTGGTACGCCGCCTCTTTGAACGTAGCCAAGAACAGTCACACGAGTTTCAATAGCGCCCTTCTCTTCAATAATCTTCGCAAGTTCATAAGCATCAAGTGCTCCTTCAGCAGCGACGATTATGTGGTGCTTTTTGCCTCTCTTTTTACCGTTTTGAATCTTTTTTATAATAGCGTCTGTATCTAATTTAACTTCTGGTATGACTATCGATTCAGCTCCGCCCGCTATACCTGAGTAAAGAGCAATATCACCGCAATTTCTGCCCATTACTTGAAGCACTATGGCCCTACCATGTGACTCAGAGGTATCTCTAAGCTTACTTATAGCAGAAACGGCTGTCTCAACCGCTGTCAAAAAGCCGATAGTGTAGTCAGTGTAGCCAAGGTCGTTATCTATAGTGCATGGCACGCCTATAATTTTAATTCCTCTTCTAACTAGTTCCCTCGCTCCTCTAAAAGTTCCGTCGCCGCCAAGAGCCACTATGGCATCTATTTTAAATTTCTTAATCACTTCAAGCGCTTGATTAATACCTTCTTCAGTCATAAATTCATCGCTTCTAGCAGTTCTAAGTATAGTTCCGCCTCTGTGAATAATGTCCGCAACGCTTGATAGCGTCATCGTTTCGATGTCTCCCTTAATCAATCCGTTGTAGCCTTCCTTTATAGCTAAAACCTTCAAATTGTTATATATGGCAGTTCTTACAACAGATCTGATTACGGCGTTCATTCCTGGCGCGTCGCCACCACTTGTTAATATAGCAATAGTCTTCATAGCTCCTCCTATTTAATAACTATATCGTCATCATCTAAATAGATCTTTAAATCTTCATATAGCTTTTCATTGTCTATGTCAATGGCTGTGCTATCGTTCGATTCAATACTTGATTTTGTCTCTTCAAAGTAGACAACTACAGGGTTATCTCCCTTGTATTTCTTTAATATATCTAAAATACTTTTCTTATCGTCTTCGCCCAAGCCATTTTTTATCCTTATATATAGAGTTTCCTTACGCTTTTCAAGCCTCTTCACTCTATCTGCAATGATGTTGATCTCATCATTAGCGCTTATTTGTAATCTTCCCTTGACTACAATATTTTCCCCTTCTTTAATTAGATTTCTATAGTTTTCGTAAACTCTTGGGAAAATCACGACTCTTATGCTATCATAAAGGTCTTCAAGCTCAATAAAGGCCATCATTTGATTGTTCTTAGTAACCTTCTTTGTTACAGTTGAGACCATGCCCGCATATGAAATAAACATATTGTCCCTAAGATCTGCATCTGTTTCGTCAAGAACTTTTTCTTTCATCTCAATGGAAGAAAAGTCGCTACTTTGTCTAAGCTCTTCAGTGAACTCTTCAAGTGGATGACCCGAGAAATATATGCCAGTCATCTCTTTTTCGCCTTCAAGCAGCATAAACTTCGATAGCTCAGTCGCATCTGGTATCTTGTACTGAACGTTCGATGAACTATCATCACCAAGTCCAAAGAGTCCCATCTGTCCTTGAGCGTTGTTCTTCGCGTCCTTTTGTATGCTCTTTAACATGTAGTCGTATGAGCCAAGCATTTGGCTTCTGTTAAGGCCAAGCGAATCAAGCGCACCCGCCATAATCAAGGACTCAACCGACTTTTTGTTCATGGCAGTCGAGTCAACTCTATGTGTCTTTGTTAAAAAGTCTTCGAAGGAAGTAAAGCCATCGATCTCGCCTCTTGCCTTAAGTATTGAGTCGATTACGTTAGTGCCGACGTTTTTAATAGCTGATAAGCCAAATCTTATGCCCTCGCCTTCAGTCGTAAACTTTCTAAATGATTTATTTATATCTGGTCTTAAAACTTCTATACCAAGTCTCTTGCACTCTTCAAGGTACTTGATTACATCTGTTGTATTGCCCATGACTGAGCTAAGTAGACTAGCCATATACTCTTTTGGATAGTAATATTTTAAGTAAGCAGTTCTATAGGCAACGACTGAGTAAGCGGCCGAGTGAGATTTGTTGAAGGCGTAGTTTGCAAAATCAAGCATATAGTCAAAAATCTCGTTCGCTACCTCTTCTTTAATGCCGTTTCTCACAGCGCCTTTGATAAGCACTTCATCGCCATCGTCCTTGCCGTAGATAAAGTTCTTTCTCTCTTGTTCCAAGACCTTCATCTTCTTCTTACTCATGGCTCTTCTAACTATGTCAGCGCCGCCAAGCGAGTAGCCAGCTAGGTTTCTAAATATCCTCATTACCTGCTCTTGATATACGATGCAGCCGTATGTCTCTTTCAAAATTGGCTCAAGATGCGGATCAAGATATGTGATCTTCGTTGGATCGTGCCTTGCCTCAACAAACTTTGGTATCGATTGCATTGGTCCTGGCCTGAATAATGAGTTAGCGGCGATAAGGTCTTCAAATTTTTGTGCTCTTAAATCTTTTAAGAACCTTCTCATTCCGACCGACTCGAATTGAAATATGCCTATGGTTTCAGCCTCTGTAAATAGGCCGATAACGTTCTTATCATCGCATTCCATGTGGTCAAAATCGACTCTTCTTCCATAATTATGCTCAATCATATCAAGCGCGTCTTGAATAACAGTTAAGTTCCTTAAACCAAGGAAGTCCATCTTCAAAAAGCCTAGCTCTTCAAGCTCTGTCATAGTGAATTGAGTCGATATCGATTCTTTATTCTTAACTAATGGCAAATGATTTGTAATAGTCTCTTCTGTAATCAATATGCCGGCTGCATGTGTACCAATATTTCTTGGTAGTCCCTCTAATTGCCTTGATATATCGATTATCTTCTTTGCTTCTTCGTCTTCATCGTAAGCTTTTTTAAATTCTGGATTTCTCTCTAAAGCTTTGTCAATGGTGATGTCTAGGTCCCTTGGAACCATCTTAGCAAGTGCATCCGCCTTGTTAAGTGGCACATCTAAAGCTCTGGCAACGTCACGAATAACAGCTCTTGCGGCAAGTGTACCAAAAGTAATTATCTGGCTAACTTTATCTTCGCCATATTTATTAATAACGTAATCAATTACTTCAGATCTTCTTTCGTAACCAAAGTCAACATCTATATCGGGCATGGAAACCCTTTCTGGATTTAAAAATCTTTCAAATAGTAAATCGTATTTTAATGGATCAACATCAACTATGCCCAATGCGTAGGAAACAACACTTCCTGCCGCCGAGCCTCTACCTGGGCCGACTGGTATGCCATTTTCTTTTGCATACATAATAAAGTCCCTAACTACTAGGAAATAGTCAACATAGCCCATGGAGTTAATGATGTTAAACTCCTTTTCCATCCTGTCCTTAATAGCCTCACTTACTTCGCCATATCTCTTTACTAAGCCCTCTTCACAAAGTCTGTGTAAGTACTCAGCATGAGTCATGTCCTCTTCTATCTCAAAGTTTGGTAAGTGTTTTTGGTGAAATTCAATTTCTATATTACATCTATCTTTAATAATCTCAGTATTTTTTATGGCCTCAGGCGCATAAGAAAATAGCTTTGCCATCTCCTCAGGACTCTTCACGTAAAACTCTTCGCTTGGGAAACGCATTCTATTTTCATCATCTATCTTAGAAAGAGTTTGTATACATAAAAGCACGTCATGAACCTTGGCGTCCTCTTTTCTTAAATAATGGCAGTCGTTTGTAGCGACTAAGCCAATATCAAGCTCCTTAGATAGCTCCATTAAATAGTTATTCACATAAGCTTGCTCTTTGATGCCATGGTCTTGAAGCTCTAAGAAGAAATTATTCTCTCCAAATATATCCTTATACCTAAGAGCCGCTTTCTTCGCTCCATCAAGGTTTTGATCTAGTATCATCTTTTGCACTTCGCCGCCTAAGCAGGCTGATAGCGCTATGAGGCCTTCGCTGTGCTCATATAGGTATTTAAAATCAGTTCTCGGCTTATAATAGTAGCCGTTGATAGAGGCGTCTGAGACTATCTTTATAATGTTTTTATATCCTTTTTCGTTCTCGCATAAAAGTATCAAGTGATAGTAAGGCGTTTCCTTGTCCTTAACAAGTTTATCATCACAAACATAGACCTCACAGCCAATGATTGGTTTGATGCCCTTCGCCTTTGCTTCCTTATAAAATTTGATTACGCCATACATATTGCCATGGTCAGTGATGGCACATGCGTCCATGCCAAGCTCTTTAACTCTGTCAATAAGCTCACTTATCTTGTTTGAGCCATCAAGCAAAGAGTATTCAGTATGTAAATGTAGATGCGTAAAACTCATAAAATCACCTCTAATATTTATTATACCATATATTTATAGATTTTAATATTCTAATTTTTCTTGTAATTTTTCGTTCTTTTATGTATAATATTCTTAAATGGGGTATAATACATCATAGGAGGGATAATATGACTAACAATTATGAAGACAATGACTTCAGAGAACAAGAAGTCTTAAGTGAAGATGAAATAAAGGAAAGACAAGAAAAAAAGAGAGCTAAGGGTCAATACTACAGCTATAATAAGAACGATTATTATAATGACTCAAGAAACTATAACTACAATAATGGCAATAGAAATGCTACTAACAAGGGTATGACATCACTAGTACTAGGTATTATATCAATCTTTTGTATATTCTTAGGACAAGCCTCATTCGTAGGAAGCATACTTGCTGTAGTTGGCTTGATTATGGGTGTCGACGCAAGAAACAACGGTGACAGGACTTATGCTAAGACAGGCATTATACTTAACACTATAGGCCTTGCCTCAACACTTTTAGTAACTATCGCTTGCATAGCATGTCTATCATGCATAGGCTGCTCGCTTGTTAACAATATGTGGTAAGCCTATGAAACCATTTTACACGATATTCGGAATAAGACTAGCTAGCTACGGCTCACTTATCGCGCTTGGCATAATTGTAGCGAGCCTTGTCTATTGGTACAGAAAAAAAGATTACCCAGGCGATAAAGAAACTATATTTTACTCCATTGTTTATGGTATGGTGGGCGGCTTCATCGGAGCAAAACTACTATACCTAATTACAGATTTTAATTTTGTTGTGGAAAGCTTTAAGAACTCACCTGATACACTCACAACGCTTAAAAATATATTAGCAGGCGGCTATGTATTTTACGGAGGTATCATAGGAGCGCTTATAGCGATATATTTCTACGCAAAGAAATACAATATGAGCTACCTAGATATAGTTGACTCACTAGCACCAGAAGTGCCACTTGCACATGCCTTTGGTAGAATCGGATGCTTTATGGCAGGATGCTGCTATGGCATGCCATGGGACAGCAAACTTTCTGTAATCTTCCCAAAGGAAAGCGTTGGACTTAGTGGAGTAAAACTCTTCCCTGTTCAGCTATTGAGTGCACTAGGCAATATAATCATATTTGTCATTCTATTCATCTACTCAAAGAAGGATAGAGAAAAAGGAAAAGTAACTGGTCTGTATATAATTTTATACGGCATAGCAAGATTTTTAGTTGAATTTTTAAGATACGATGACGTAAGAGGACACTTCTTATTTTTCTCAACATCACAATGGATATCGATACTACTTGTTCCATTCGGCATACTACTATATAAAAAGGGTGAATACTTATGCAAGAAAAAACAGAAATAAAAGAGATAATGCTCTTTCAAAACATTGATTACAAAGGTCTTGAAGAGCATCTAAATAAATTAAGAAAAGAAGGATACAAGATCAAAGATATTAAAAAAGCATCGATTAGCTTGGAGAAAGCTGTCGATGCTAATAATTTTGAGTATTTTTGTGAGAGTTATCCATTTACAAAGTCTAGAAAAAACAAATTCGGTGCCTTCTCCACTCACCTTTATGATATGGAGAGCGAAGGCTTTGAGTTTGTCTGCGGCTTTAAGGACATAAACATCTTTGAAAATCACAGTGCGAGCAAAAAAGCTATACGTGATGCTGATGAAAAAAGCTGGAAAAACATCTCAAATATAAGATTTTTCTCAATATCAGTTTTTATATCATTCTTCATGATATTTTTAGCGAGCAGCGTGTTTTTGTTTTGGCCAAACATTGACAAGTTTATAAATTTAAAACAGTTTATGTTTATGGTCTTCATACCACTGATATTCTTAACGCTCTCAATTATGTACTTAAGAAGAATTATTTTCTTCTACTCAAAAGCTTTACGTAAAAAATTTGCGAGCGAGAAGGCTTTTAAGTTTGGTAGAGTTTTGATGATAGCACTAATCGCCCTACTAATACTTATGGTGCTTTCGTATGTGGCTTTAGATATATATAACTTTTCAGTTGGCAATATTACGCTGATCAAGTTATTCTCCTCATACTTCTTCCTAATCGGATCAGCACTAACATTTTTAATATATAAGCTATTAATCGAAAAGGTTTTTGATAAGTTCTTCCCAAGATTTCTATTTATAGCAATATCTTTGTTTATGGTAACGAATTTGCAAACAAAACTACTTGACATGCCTATAAACAATGCTATTAATCAAGAGATTTTTCAAGTTGATAGCAATATAAGTAATAACAAGTACTACAACAATAATAAATACAGAAGCAGAAACTTTTTCATCGATGAATACACTAAGAACTATAGCTTTACTACTGATAAACATAAAGTCGGCGAGCTGCTCATTATGACCAGTGAGCACTATCACGGCAAAAAGACTCACATACTTGACTATATTTACAAGGTTATTAAAGATAGAAACATCTTTAACAATCAAGGCGATATTGAATACTTAAGCTTTGATAATAAATTTGATGATGACTTTGTAGAAGCCTACATCGCCAGCAAACATCACATATCCTCGCTTGTATTTAGATTCAAAGATGACATCTACATTGTCGATGGTAACTTCAGAAAGACTAATGAAGAGGTAATTAATGAAGCTATTGAGGAAATTATAAAAGATAGACAAGATAAATAATACTAAGGGCAGAACTTAAATGTTCTGCCCTTCTAGTTTACACAAAACAAATACCTCACTGGAATGTAGTGAGGTATTTGTCTATATTGATTTAATTACATTTCGAAACTTACTTTTCTTGCTCTTAAAGCTTCAACCATAGCTGTTAAAGCAAAGTATACTGTGAATATTTCAATTGCATTCTTTGTTGCTCTTGCTGGTAGTAGTGCTAGAACACCCTTTCCCATGTAAGGATATAAAAGAACTGTGTTCAAGAAGATATTTAAAAATATTGCTCTAAATAAACTTGTTGAAATAATTACTTTGTTTTGAAGCTTTCTATCGTTTTGCATAGCTGCAAAGCCTTCGCCCTTTGATAACTTCCACAAGATAAAGCCTGGGAACCATGCTAGTAAGCCTTCTGAGATAGTAAAGAAAGCGTTGAAACCAAAAGAGCTTGGTGCTAAAGCGTAGTTAAGAACGTCTGTAACAATCCCCATCATAAAGCCGTAATAAGGTCCAAGGACCATACCTCCGAACATTAGCGGATAGCCACCAAACGATAGTGATAAACCTGGAGCTAATTTTAATTTCAAGAATCTTGACATTAAAAGAGCTAAGGTAACGAACAATGCACTTAATACTAATTTTTTAGTATTAGTCCTTCCTTTTTGCATAAAAAAATCCTCCTAAAATAAAATTCCAGAGGCTGTTCTAAATAATATAATATTTATACAGCGGAAGCGAAGAAACACCGCGGCTTAATGCCATTCGTTTAAAAGCTACATCCCATCTTTTAACACTAGCGCATTTCCTCTACTCTGTATTTCATATTATATCATTAATCTTTATAATTTACAAGTCTTTTATAGATATTTTTTATACTTATAAGAATATCTCCTTGAGTCCTTCTTCATCTTGATATAGACCTACGCGTTCAAGGTCAATATCAAGCTCATCCATAACTATGTCTGTGTAGTTATTAAGTATATCAAAAACAAGTGCTGGCTTTAAAGAGCCCTGCTCGCTCATCTTGATGTAAGCGTATATGGCCTCATCCTTAAGCTCAAGTCTATTGAGATAGTCTTTGGCATTCTCTTTAACAAAAATCCTTCTTTTACCCTTTTTTCTTTTTCTCTCTATCTCAACTATGTCCATGGCGTTGACCTTATCAAGCTCTTTTGCTATGTCTATATCTTTGTTCTTATCGTAAAATGTATTTAATAATTTAAAAGCGTATACAACTGACTTTACCTTATTGGATATGGACTCGTCGTCATCGTACTTTGCTTCTACAATCTTGATTCCCTGAGGAAGTCTCTCGTTCATCTTAATCAAAAAATCTTTTAAATCAATCTTTGAGTTAAGATATATCTCCATGTACTCACTATTCGATTCAATGCCCAAAGGTAGTGGATAAGCTATGGACATCCTTGGATGCGGGTTGAAGCCTTCTGAAAATTTTACGTCAACCTTATTTTGAAAGAGTGTTCTTTGGAATAGGTCTACTAGGTCCAAGTGCGAGATGAACTTCAAGTAGCCTAGTTTTGTAAATTTACACAAAATTTTCATGCTTACCCCTCATTTCACAGTTCTCTATGCCGCAAGCGTTACACGAGATTCTACAGTCCTTAGTAGTTTCAGCCCTCATTGACTTTTCATACTCTCTAATCAAAAACTCTTTGCTCACGCCCACATCGATTATATCCCAAGGCAAGACCTCATCATAAGATCTTTCGCGTCTTGCATAAAAGTCTGGATCAAGACCAAATTCTTTAAACGCGTTCAAATAATTTTCATAAATGAATTCATTATCTACTTTCTCTGCCTTTGCTTCTTCTTTATAGGCGTGGATAAGCGCGTCAGCTAGCCTTCTATCGCCTCTTGCTAAAACCGCTTCGATATAGCTAAGCTCTGGATCGTGGTAGTTGTACTCGACCTTTTTATCCTTAATGCTCGAGCGAAGTATGCCTATCTTTTCATAAAATTCTTCTATGCTGTCTTGCTTAAACCATTGGAATGGTGTGAATGGCTTAGGTACAAAGCATGATGTGCTCACAACAAGTCTAAAGTCGCCTTTAATATCTTCCCTATCTCTCTTGAAGAATAGGTCACGAACTAAGTAGGCAAGATCTTTTATGCCTCTTATGTCATCTTCTGTCTCTGTCGGAAGACCTATCATGAAATATAGTTTAATCTTTGACCAGCCCTCACCAAAAACATAATTCATTACATCAACCAAATTTTCTTCAGTAACGTTTTTATTGATAACGTCTCTAAGCCTTTGGCTACCTGCTTCAGGAGCGAATGTTAGTGAAGACTTTCTTACGTCTGAAAGATCTTTTAAAACATCTATGCTCGGTGAATCTAATCTTAGCGATGGCAGCGAGACGCTTACATTGTTCTTGACAAAGTACTCTTTCATCTCTCCAGCCACTTCTCTAAGGTTTGTGTAGTCACAAGTGCTTAGCGAGAAGAGACTAACATCGTCGTAGCCAGTATTGTCTATCATAGTTTTCGCGATATTCTTAATGTTCTCTTCAGACTTTTCTCTTATAGGCCTATATAGCATGCCCGCTTGACAGAATCTGCAGCCCTTAGTGCAGCCTCTAAATATCTCAACAACTGCTCTTTTATGAACCACGTCAATGTATGGAACTATCATTCTATCGATTTGGAACATCTTGTCAACGCTTGAAATGTAATTTCTCTTTACTCTGTCTTTGCAGTTTGGATTTAATTTTTCATAATTTTTTATAGTTCCGTCTTCATTGTAATGAGGCTTGTAAAATTTTGGCACGTAAAAACCATCTTCCTTAGCAAGCGCTTCAAGGAACTCATCTTTCGTTTGATTTTTCTCTTTTTTAATCTTTAATAGCTCCAAAAACCTTAGCATCATCTCTTCGCCTTCGCCTATTTGGAAGACGTCGATAATCTCAGCTATGGGTTCAGGGTTTACCGCGCATGGTCCCCCAGCTACCAATATTGGGTCATCTTCTTTTCTGTCTTTGCTCTTAAACTCTAGATTTGCTAGATCAAGCATTCTTAGTATATTGGCAAAGCTCATCTCATATTGCAAGGTAAAACCGATTGCGTCGAAATTCTTAAGCTCTTCTTTATTTTCAAGTGAAAATAGTTCTAAGCCCTCTTCCCTCATCTTTTTTTTCATATCGTAATTAGGCAAAAAGGCTCTCTCGCATAAGTAATCCTCGTTTTGATTGATTAAAAAGTAAAGTATATGAAGTCCCAAGTAGCTCATTGCTAACTCATATGTGTCGGGAAAGCAAAAAGCAAACTTTACCTTTGTCTTATCAAAATCTTTGACTATAGAATTTTTCTCCATGCCAATATATCTTGCAGGTTTCTCCACAAGTTTTAGTATCTTTTCTAATTTCTTTCTATTTATCAATATTTTCTCCTTACTTTAATACCTTAGTTACAAGCGGTAAATCGTTCGAAATATTCTCTTTGTTCATGCCAAGGTAATCGGCTATGGCTTCTCTAACCATAGGTCCAGCGTTTATACCAGTTCCCCCTTGGAATATTAGTGCGCTCACAGCAATTTCCGGCTTTTCATATGGTGCAAAGGCAACGAACCATGCAAATGGATCATATGTTCTTCCTGTATATGGGTTGACGCCATTTTTCTCTGCTGTACCAGTTTTACATCCAACATTTATAGGGAAATCTTTGAAAACAGCTTTCGCCGAGCCAAGTTTACTTACCTTATGCATACCATTTTTAATAACATCTAATTCATCTTTATTCTTAAGACCAATGTCCTCGAATTGTCTTTCAAAGCTATATATATCTTCAAGGCCATCGTAAGACTTAATCGAATCAATAAGCGTCAATTTATTGCGTTCTCCGCCATTAGCAATAGTAGCAACATAGTTTGACATCTGTATCGGTGTATATGCTGAGTCACCTTGGCCGATAGTTACATATAATGTGTCAGCCAAGTTCCACGTAGCTTGATTTAGATAAGTGTATTTAATGATATCGGCTAAGCCCTCGCGCTTGCCAGGAAGCTTCTTCTCTGTGTCAAGGCCAAGCTTATCAAGGCCTTCGATAACTTGATTTCTAGTCATATTAGGTCCTTCTTCAAGCCAAGATAATATTTCATTTATTGCTTTATCCTTAAATACTTCATCATATCTTACATCTGCTTTTACATAATTGTGAAGATTGTCATTCAAATAGTTTCTTAAGTAGAATCTCATGTTTTGAAGTTTCTTTTCTGGGTTTGGTACTCCGCCCGAGAATTCATTTGGCACGTTTATCTCTATACCAGTCTTGTCGTTAAGACCAAATCTCTTTGCCATATCAACTATGTCATCAATAGATAGCTTCACTTCAAGCTTCTTTCCTAGCCTTTGGTTTTCGCCCATTGCCAAAGAATAGAAGAAGTAGTTACACGATACCTTTAAAGCATCGCTTAAGTTGACTGAGCCATGAGTCCTATGATAGTCAGTCCATAAAAGACATCTAAACTTCTTAGCGCCAAGCTCAGCGTATCCCATATCCGTGATTCTTGTCTCAGGACTTAAGCCTTTCTCAAGAGCCGCAAGTCCTGTACACATCTTAAATATAGAACCTGGTTGTACAGCAGTTTGTGTTGATACATTTAGTAGCGGTCTTGCTGCAAGCGAGTTTTTGACCTCAGTAGGCTCTAAGCTGTCCCAATCATTCTTGCTTATACCAGTTGCAAACAAGTTTAGATTGTAGCCTGGGTAGCTCGCCATAGTCAAGACTTCACCTGTATTTGGATTGTTTAAAACGATAGCTCCTGACGTAGTATTATCATAAGTCCTCTTTCTCTTTCTATCCCACTCCATCTTAAAATCGCCGTACTTACTAGCGAAAGTGCCGCTCTTTGGTATGGTCTTTATAGTTCTTTCAAGAAGTTTTTCACAGTTCTTTTGTAATTCAGCATCTATACTTAGGTAGATGGTATTGCCTCTAACAGGTTTTGTCTCAGAAATAACTCTAGTTTTATTACCGATTCTATCGACTTCGACAACCATCTCCCCATCTTTACCCTTAAGAACATCTTCATAAGCCTCTTCTATACCAGTCTTACCGATAATGGAGTCAGGTAAATATTTCTTTTGATTTATATACTTTTCTATCTCGGCGTCTGTCGATATCTTTCCTAAGGAGCCAATTACGTGACACATAACCGAGCCCATAGGATAGTATCTAATTGGCTCTATGGATATGTTTATGCCAGTATTTAAGTAAAGCTTCTCTTCAATCTTGGCAACTGTTTGTGGCTTAATTCCATAAGCAAAGTTGATTGGCTGATAAGCAAGTTGACCTTGCTTTAAGAATAATTCATATATGCTTAAAAGTGTTTTTGCTTCATAACGGGCATAATCTTCGTCTATGCTGTATTTTTCCATTGCTTTTTGAAGAGTTTCTTCAGGAGTCTTTTCTTCAAAATCATCCTTAAATTTGAAAATTCTATCTAGGAAAGTCCTGTACTGAATTAAGTCAACGTACTCGAAGTCACCTGCTATGGATATCCTTGTTTGAATTTCGTCTTCAAGCATAGTTTTTTGGGCATATGGCCTAATCTTATTATTGCTAATAAATTGCTCCATGATCTCTTTATTGTCTGCTTCCTTAATCAGCTCATCGATAGCCGGAATCTCAGGATCTAGATTTTGGTCTTTGTATCTATATAAAACGTCTAATGTGTCTGGATTGATTATAGCTTCGACCTTTGTCTCAATATTCTTTGATCTAATTAGATCTATAAGTATCTTGCCTGGTGCGATTACTTCATCATCTTCGTTCTTATAAGCTTTTCCAAGCATATTTTTAAGCGATGTGTTCCTAAAGATATTAATAAAGTCTTCCTTAGCACTTGTATTGTAAGTTACATAGTCTGGATACTCTTTCATAAGTGACCTCTTTTGCTCAAGGTATGACTCGTATAAAGTATTTACGCAATCCTTAAGCGCAATCTTTTCAAGACCATCGTTTTTATACTTTTCATAAACTAATTTTCTAATCATAGGATGCGAGCATATCCTATTAAGCACTGTATCATCACTAACTATAATCTCAGTAACTAAGGCTCTTGGACTTAGATCTTCATTAAACTCATTCTTTTGCTTAAAGTCTAGGAACTTATCATTAGCAACGAATTCATATCTTTCTCCAGTGTTTTTATATTCAACTGGAAAGTCAACAAACTTTGATTTTATCGCATAAAGTGCTCTGTTTGCTAGCCTTACAACATATTCCTTATCTTCGTTTTTAAATGTCATAGACATATCAAGACAGCTGTCTAAAACTTCTTTATTCTTCATAAAGTCAATAACAGTTTTAAGAGGCGACTTGTCTGTGCTTATGTAATCAGCTTCATCTTTATAAGCAAAGTAGTTAAAGTCTATCGGAAAATCATTTTGATAGATAACACCGTCCTCTTCAAGGCTTGTAGCAAGCTCAAGAAGCGCTTTGTTCCTATCTTCTGCCTCTAAGTTTAACATGTCGTCCTTATAAATTTGCACGGTAAAAGAAGGAAGATTGCCAGCTACTAACCTTCCATACCTGTCTCTAATCTCGCCTCTTGGAGCTGTAACAGTTATTGTTCTAATTTTAGAATTATCCGAGATATATCTGTAGTGATCGCCTTCAACTAAAGTCAAATGAGCAAGCTTAAGCACTAATATGCCCAAGACGACGATAACTACTAGATTTATAAAGGTATATCTCTTGTTCTTCTCAATATTATTCATGAAATCACCTAGATATCATAATTCTTATACCTGAATATCCTCTTTGATATTAGATATGAAAGTACCCCATATAGAGCTACGAATACTATCTTTATAGAGAAAATATTTCTTGCAAGCTGCGCTATAACTACATTTACACTCATAAAGCTTAGAAGTATATATGTAGCGAGCACATAGAATATATAAACTACTATATTAATTAAAGCTATGCTTAATAAATT
>NZ_CAKPYL010000030.1 GCF_934202865.1 uncultured Fenollaria sp.
AGCCAATACCATATTTTAATGTGACTTTCCCATTAATCAGTGCACTTATCTCGTACTTTTCAATTGTGGTTCCAGTAAGCATAGTTTTATCAAAGCATTTAAAACATAACTCAAGCGAACTTATGAGACCAAGGGCACCGAAGGCGGGCTCTAAGATATTCTTAGAGAAAATACCATTCATATGGAAGAGATTAAGCTTCCTATACAAAGTAACATTTAGAAATACATTCAGATACAAGTCAAGAATGTTTATGACCTTGCTAGGTGTTGCGGGCTGCATGAGCCTTTTATTCTTCGGTTTTGCATTAAAAGGATCAGTTGCTCAAGTAATTGATAGGCAATATGGTAAAATATTTGATTATGACGTAATTGTTAATTACGATAAAGACTTTTCGAAGAATAAATTGAAAGATTATGACGATTTTGTAAATAATAATGAAGAAATTAAGGACAAAATGTCTATAAGAACAGAGAATTTAATAGCCGATACCGTTGATATACCGGATCAAAACGTTTTACTTATGGCTGTTGATGATAACGAAAAGTTTTCTGATTATGTTCATTTAAATAACAATGGTGAAATGACAATACCAGACGATGGAGTTATTGTTAATAAAAAGCTATTAGACTCTTTAGGTAAAAATGTAGGCGATGAGATAGAACTAAGAGACTCATATAATAATTACTACAAAATGAAAGTAAAGGCTATAAATGAGAACTACTTAGGACATTATGCCTATGTATCAAAGAGCTATTATGAAAAAATATTTAAGAAAGACTACGATTATAATTCAGATATAATTAAATTAAACAGTAATGACGTTAAAGTCAAAGATAATTTCACTAAAGAAGTTTCGAAAATTGACAGTGTAATGTATGTATTTAATGTATTTAAAACTATAAACATAGCTAAAGACTGGTTATCAAACTTGACCTATGTAATCATACTAATCCTCTTTGTATCAGCGACTTTAGCCTTTGTAGTTTTATATAATTTAAACAGTGTTAATATATCTGAAAGAATTAGAGAGATAGCTACACTTAAAGTTCTCGGTTTTTATCCGCGCGAACTAACAAGTTATGTATATAGAGAAACGATACTTTTATCTACACTCGGAATACTTTTGGGTTTCTTAGGTGGTATTGGCTTAAATAATTTAATTCTTGAATATATTACGCCTATGAACATTCAACTAGTATCGCACATTATGTGGTATAACTATGTGATTTCTGCAGCTTTAACATATGTATTTATCTTCATGGTTATGATTATAGTTCATAAAAAGTTAAAGACTACAGATATGGTTGGCGCTTTAAAAGCATATGAATAAGGAGATAATATGATAGAAAAACTAAAACCTTTAGCCTTAGTTGGTCAAATCGGCATAGACATAGTATCAAGCATTGTTATTTCATACCTTGTTGGCTATGGACTTGACAAATTATTTAAGACAGATGGTACTTTTTCTATAATTTTCATAGTCATAGGAGTATTGGCAGGCTTTTATAATTTCTATAGAAGCATCAAATACTATGTAAAACAAAAAGATAATAAAGATCAAAAAGAAGATAAAGATGAAAAAAGATAAAGATTTCACGTTTAAATATATAAGAGTTGCTATAATTTTAGCTATAGTTTCAAGCCTTATTATTGTAATTTTTTTTGGTTTCAGAAAGGATTTACTCTTAGGTTTGTACTTAGGAACACTCATAAGTGTGCTATTTTTCAGGCTTATGTACAGAAATGCAATCAAGGCAGTGGAGAAAGATGCTAAAGCTAGTAAGAGGTTCACTATAAATAATTATTATCTAAGACTCTTATTATATGGTATAATACTCTATGCGGCATATAAGAATCCAAATTTCGATTTTTATACGACAGCAATAGGCTTTACTATGATCAAATTTTCAATTCTCATAGTTGAACTGTTTGGCATAGGTAAATAATTTCACAAATCAGTAGATTTGAATATATGAAAAGGGGGTAATAAGATGGAATTGTCGATAAGCTTTCAGATAGGTAAGAATGTATATTCACTAACTCCAAGCGTTATCAATTCGGTGATAGTTGTCTTAGCTTTAGTAATTTTTATCTTTATTTGCTATGGCAAAATTAAAAAGACAGATTATAAAGCTAGACCAAGTGGCCTTGTTAGCGTTATGGAAACCTTAGTTACATCAATTGATTCACTAATCGAACAAACTATGGGCAAGAACAGAGAAGGCTTTGCGCCATACATTCTTAGCTTGATGATGTTTTTATTGACAGCGAATCTGATGGGACTATTTGGCTTTAAACCACCAACATCAGATCTTAATGTTACACTCACATTAGCGCTAATTACTTTTGTTTTGATTCATTATAACAAGATAAAAGTTAATGGCTTAAAAGATTCCATAAAAGGTTATTTTGAACCAATCTTTATACTATTCCCAATAAACATTATAGGTGATATTGCGCTTCCAGTATCACTATCATTCCGTTTATTTGGTAACATAGTTAGTGGTTCATTAATCATGGCACTTGTATATGCTGCGCTAGGTTTCGTAAGTAATTTACTTACACCAATAGTAGCACCATGGTTTCACATCTACTTCGATGTATTCTCAGGTGTACTGCAAACATTCATATTCGCAATGATAACAATGATTTACATTGCAATGGGTATGGGACAAGAAGAAAATTAAATTTGAAAGGAGAAATTTTAAATGCAAGGAATTTCAGGTCACGATTTTATTTTAGGTATGTCAGCTTTAGGAGCTGGTATAGCAATGATAGCAGGTTTAGGCCCTGGTATTGGTCAAGGTATTGCAGCTAGTAAAGGAGCTGAAGCAGTAGGTAGACAACCAGAAGCTAAAGGTGATATCATCCAAACTATGATTTTAGGACAAGCTGTTGCCGAAACAACAGGTATTTATTCACTAGTTATTGCCCTAATTCTTATCTTAGTTAAACCTTTAGTATAGTTTAGTATGGAAGGCTTAAATGTAAGCGTTGACTTTAATTTAGTCAATATGCTTGTTCAGCTTACAGCCACTCTCGTATTGTATTTTATTTTGCGTAAATTTTTATACTATCCTATAAAAGATTTACTAAAGAAAAGACAAGACTATGTAATGAAGAACATTGAAGATAGCGAGAAAAATAATTTGAAATCTCAAGTAGCATTAAGAGACTATGAGCTTAAGTTAAAAGAAGCTAAAAAGGAAGCAAACGATATAGTTGATCAAGCTAAAAAGAGAGCTGACGATATCGTTAATAAGTCTGTTAATGATGCTAAAGAAGAGTCTAGAAAAATTATGGAAAAAGCTGATAAAGAACTTGCTAATAAAAAGTCAATGGCAATGGACGAAATGAAAGGGGATATGGTTAATATTGCCATCTTAGCTGCTGAAAAACTAATTGGTGAAAATATTAGCACAAAGAAAGACAAAGAGATCATAGAAAAGTCTATAGAAGAAGTAGGTAGTGGACAATGGAAGAATTAGCTACTACTTTATATGCAAAATCTATGTTCGAAGCATCTAAAGAAGATGATTGTCTTAAATTAGTTTATGAAGAGCTAAACTTAGTAAAGGAAAGTATTGATTCAAACCCTAGACTGATGGAAGTATTTAAGCATCCATTGTTATCAAATAATGATAAAAAAGATATTGTAAAAGATATTTATGAAAAAAATCTATCTACTTTAACTATGAATTTTTTATATGTTTTAATTGATGCTAAGAGATTTGACATGATATCGTCTATAATCGATGAATTTAACAATTTATATGACATAGACAACAATATTTTGAATGGAACTATAATTACTAAAAACAGTCTTAGTGATGAAGAAATAAAAAAATATGAAGAAAAATTGACTGCATCTTTAAAGTCTCATGTAAAGCTAAAGAATGTTTTAGATGATTCTATAATAGGTGGCTCAATTGTTAAGATCGGTGACAAGCTTATCGACTCAACACTAAAAGGTCAATTGAACGAATTAAGAAAAGAATTAATAAATAATAGTGAGGTGAGTATCTAAATGGGGTTAAAACCAGAAGAAATTAGCTCAGTTATAAAAGAATTAATAAAAAATTATGACAAAAAATTAGATACGGTTGAAGTTGGATCTATTATTGAAGTTGGAGACGGTATAGCTAGAGTTTACGGACTTGATAATGCTATGGCTGGTGAATTACTTGAACTACCTGGTGGCGTTTACGCTATGGCACTAAACCTTGAACAAGATAATATTGGTTGTGTACTTTTAGGTAGTGACAAGAACTTAAAAGAAGGAGACCCAGTTAAAAGAACTGGTAGAATCGTTGAAGTTCCAGTAGGCGAAGCGCTTATTGGCAGAGTAGTTAATTCACTAGGACAAGCTATCGATGGAAAAGGCAAAATTGAAAGCAAAAAGTATAGACCTATCGAAGCTAATGCGCCAGGTATCATTGACAGAAAGTCTGTATCTGAACCGTTACAAACTGGTATCAAAACTATTGACTCCATCATCCCTATAGGTAGAGGACAAAGAGAGTTAATTATAGGCGATAGACAAACAGGTAAGACTGCCATCGCCATAGATACAATAATAAATCAAAAGGATCAAGACGTAATATGTATATATGTTGCTATTGGTCAAAAGAACTCAACTGTAGCTCAATTAGTTAATGTACTAGAAGAACATGGTGCGATGGACTACACTATAGTAGTAAGTTCATCAGCAAGTGAATTAGCACCACTACAATACATTGCGCCATATGCAGGAACTGCTATGGCTGAAGAGTTTATGTATGCAGGTAAGGACGTACTTATCATCTACGATGACTTATCAAAGCACGCGGTTGCTTATCGTTCAATGTCATTGCTACTTAGAAGACCACCAGGACGTGAAGCGTACCCAGGAGACGTTTTCTATCTACACTCAAGACTACTTGAAAGATCAGCAAAATTATCTGATAAATTAGGTGGAGGCTCTATAACAGCTCTTCCTATCATAGAAACACAAGCTGGAGATATTTCTGCTTATATACCTACTAACGTTATATCTATCACTGACGGACAAATCTTCCTTGAAGGACAATTGTTCTTCTCAGGACAAAGACCAGCAGTAAACGCAGGTCTATCGGTATCTCGTGTTGGTGGAGCTGCACAAATCAAGGCTATGAAGAAAGTTTCAAGCGGTATTAAACTTGAACTTGCTCAATACAGAGAATTATTGGCATTTGCTCAATTTGGCTCTGAGCTTGATAAGGATACTGCTGACAAGCTAAATCATGGTCAAAGAATCATGGAAATACTTAAACAAGCACAATATAAACCTTTAAAAGTCGAAGAAGAGGTTATGATTTTATTTGCTGTTACTAACAGATATCTTGATGATATTCCTGTAGACAGAGTTAAGGCTTTTGAAAATGATTTTCTAGAGTACATGGAAAATACTTCTAGTGAAACTGCTAAGAAGATTTTAGAGAAAAAAGAATTAACTGATGAAATAAAAGAAGAGCTAAAACTAAAGATAGAAGAATTTAAAAAGACTTTTAACTAGAGGTTTATTATGGCTGAACAAAGTAAAGAAATTAAAAGAAGAATAAAAAGTGTATCTAATATAAAGCAAATTACTAGAGCTATGGAATTAGTATCTACTTCTAAACTTCGTAAATCAAGAAAGCAACTTGAACTTACAAGGCCATATTATAACACTGTTGAATCAAGTATAAGAGAAATACTAGCAAACACTAAGGGTGTTAAGTATGATTTACTTGAAAGAAGAGAAGTTAAGAACAGACTTATAATTGTTTTAACATCTGATAGAGGTTTGGCTGGTGGTTATAACATTAACGTTATAAGAAAAGCTGAATCATATATTGATGACAAAGTAGGAACAAAGTTTATCCTAGTCGGTGTTGAAGCAAGAGAGTACTTTAAAAGAAGATACGATGGCATAGTAGAAGAATTTTCATATATTTCAGAAGAACCTTCATATAATAATGCTGCTAAAATTGGTAGCATCTGTTATGATTTATACAGAAAAAAAGAAATTGATGAAGTTCTATTAGTTTATACTCATTTCTCCACTGTACTAAGTTTAGTGCCTAGTATGGTTAAGCTACTTCCAGCCGAATCTATTGAAAAGGACGGCAATATGGAGAACAGACTTATTGAGTATGAACCATCTGCTGAAGAAGTATTAAACAGATTAGTTAAAGATTATATATCCATAACTATATTTGGAGCTATGATTGAGTCGGCAGCTTCAGAACAAGCATCAAGAAGAAACTCTATGAAGAATGCTACTGATAATGCTAACGATATGCTTGAGAGTTTGTCGCTTAGATTCAACAGAGCAAGACAAGCTCAAATTACACAAGAAATTACTGAGATAGTCTCAGGTGCAAATGCATTAAATTAGAAGGGGTGAAATTATGGAAAATCAAAATATTGGTAAAGTTGTACAAATAATTGGACCGGTTCTTGATATAAGATTTAAACAAAATTCTCTACCAAACCTTCTTAACGCGATTAAAATTGATTTAAATGGCAAGCCGCTTATAGCTGAAGTAAGTCAACATATAGGTGACGATATAGTTAGATGTATATCGATGTCATCTACTGACGGACTAGTTAGAGGCGCTGAAGCTATAGATACAGGAAGCCCAATAAAGGTGCCTGTTGGCGATAAAACTTTAGGAAGACTTTTCAACGTTTTAGGTGAAAACATTGATGAAGTTACTAAGGCTAAGTATGATAGATACGATCCAATACACAGACAAGCACCTACTTATGATGAACAAGTTACAACAAGAGAAATCTTTGAAACTGGTATCAAAGTTATTGACCTTATTGCTCCATACGCTAGAGGAGGTAAGATAGGTCTATTCGGTGGTGCCGGTGTTGGTAAAACTGTATTAATACAAGAGTTAATCAACAATATCGCTAAAGAACATGGTGGACTTTCAGTTTTTGCAGGCGTTGGAGAAAGAACAAGAGAAGGTAATGACCTTTACTACGAAATGAAAGAGTCTGGCGTTATTAACAAGACTGCCTTAGTATTCGGTCAAATGAATGAACCGCCAGGAGCAAGAATGAGAGTTGCTCTAACTGGATTAACTATGGCTGAGTATTTTAGAGATGAAAAACACCAAGACGTACTTTTATTCATTGACAATATATTCAGATTTACTCAAGCAGGTTCAGAAGTATCTGCACTTCTTGGTAGAATGCCATCAGCAGTAGGTTATCAACCAACATTAGCTACTGAAATGGGTCAACTACAAGAAAGAATCACATCTACAAAGAACGGCTCAATTACATCAGTACAAGCTGTTTACGTACCTGCCGACGACTTAACAGACCCTGCACCAGCAACAACATTTACCCATCTTGACGCGACAACAGTACTTTCACGTTCAATTTCAGAACTAGGTATATATCCAGCTGTAGACCCACTTGATTCAACATCAAGAATCTTGGATCCACAAGTAGTTGGAGAAAAACACTATGAAGTTGCTAGACGTGTTCAAGAGATATTACAAAGATACAAAGAACTTCAAGATATCATCGCTATACTTGGTATGGATGAATTATCTGAAGATGACAAGATAACTGTTGCTAGAGCAAGAAGAATTCAAAGATTCTTGTCACAACCGTTCTCAGTTGCTGAACAATTCACAGGTATAGAAGGTCAATACGTTCCTATAGCCGAAACTATTAGAGGTTTTGAAGAAATACTTGACGGTAAACATGATGATTTACCTGAATCAGCATTCTTATTCGTTGGAACTATAGATGACGCTGTTAAAAAAGCTGAGAGTATGAGGCAAGATAATGAATAGATTATATCTTAAGGTTGTTACACCTGATAAATTGTTTTTCGAAGGCGAGATCGATATGCTCGTTGCAAGAACAATTGAAGGAGACGTAGGAATACTTTTTAATCACTCTCCACTGGTAACAATACTGGATATTGGTAGACTTGTTATTAAAGATGGAGATGAAAGAAAGATCGCTGCCTGCGCTGGCGGTTATATTGACGTAAGAAACAATAATATAACTGTAGTCTCAGACGCTTGCGAATGGGAAGACGAGATAGACATCAATAGAGCTGAGAGAGCTAAGGAAAGAGCAAGCAAGAGACTTGAAGACAAAGGAACAGATACATTTAAGGCAGAGCTTGCACTTAAGAAGGCAATCAACAGAATCAATGTTGGAAATAAAAATTATTAAAAGAAGGTAGCAATTTGCTACCCTCTTTTTGAAAGAGGAGGAATAATATGAAGTGGGATTTATCGGCATACTATAAATCATTTACAGATCCTAAATACAAAGAAGACTATGACAATATTTTAAAAGAAGTAAAAGATTTAAAGGCTTTTATTACAGATAACTTTGACGATAAGAAAAAAGTTTTACTTCAATATGTAGAAAAAGCTAATCTTATTGAAAACTACGCCGCAAGGCTATATGGTTACGTTTCACTAAATTTAAGCGAAAATGTTAACAATAAAGAAGCACTAACAGAAAAATCAAAGCTTATAGCTATAGGCAGAGAATTTACTGAATTAAATGTTGTCTACACAAAATTTTTAAAGAGTATAGATGATATTAATAAGATAATAGATGAAGATGATGCTCTTAAAGAATATAGATTTATTTTAAATGAAGGCTGTGAACAAGCTAAGCACTCATTAAGCGATGACGTAGAGATAGCTGTTGCTCGTATAAAAGAAACAGGTTCATACGAATGGGGTAGACTTCATTCTAACTTAACAAGTAAAGTAACAAACAAAGTAGAATTCCCAGATGGAGAAGTAAAAGAAATAAATCTACCAGCTATAAGAAACTTACAATATGAAGATGATAAAGAGCTTAGAAGAAATAGTTTTGCGGCTGAAGAAGAATGCTACGACAAGATTAGAGATTCAGTAGCAATGTCACTAAGCTCAATCAAGGGCGAAGTTATTAATGAATGTGAGTTAAGAGGCTACGAAAGTCCACTAGAAAAAACACTTATCGATTCAAGATTTGATGAAGAGATACTTGATGCTATGTGGTCATCAGTTAGAAAGTATTTACCAGACTTCGTTAAGTATTTCAATAGAAAAGCAAAATTACTTGGCTACGACAAACTTCCTTACTACGAAACATTCGCGCCAGTAGGCAAAGCAAGTATCACTTATACCTTTGATGAAGCAAAAGACTTTGTTATTAAGCAATATTATTCATTCTCAGATAAATTAGGTGATTTTGCTAAGCATGCCTTTGAAAACAATTGGCTAGATACAGAGCCAAGAGAAGGCAAAGTTGGCGGCGCATTCTGCTCAAGCTGCTCAGCCATAAAAGAATCAAGAGTATTGGCAAACTTCGGCGGTACATTTGACTCGATGATAACATTTGCTCATGAGCTTGGTCATGCTTATCATGGAAGAGTTATTTTCCAAGAAGAGCCTATAAATCAAGACTATACTATGCCTATAGCAGAGACTGCATCGATATTTGCAGAGACAATAACATATAACGCTGCTCTTAAATATGCTAAGAACGACGATGAAAAGATATTTATACTTGAAAATATTATTTCAGGCGCAGCACAAACTGTTGTTGACATATACTCAAGATTCTTATTTGAAGATGAAGTATTTAGAAGAAGAAAAGATGGCGCACTTGATGCAGATGACTTCGATGAAATCATGATGAACGCTCAAAAAGAAGCTTTCAAAGACGGACTAGATCCAGAAAAGCTTAATAAGGGTATGTGGATATGCAAGTCTCACTACTACAGTAGCGGCCTTGGATACTATAACTTCCCATATTGCTTCGGATTGTTATTTGCAAGAGGCTTATACAGCATATACAAGAAAGAAGGAGATGCCTTCATCGAAAAATATGATACACTTCTAAGAAATACAGGCAAGATGAGCATTAAAGATTGCTGCAAATCAGTTGGCATAGATGTTACAAAAGAAGAATTCTTCGATGCATCACTAGAAACTATAAAAGCAGAAATTGATGAGTTTTTAAAATTAACTGAATAAAATTATTAAATAAATATTATTAAACCTCTTTACTAAATTAAGTAGAGAGGTTTTTTTATAAAACTTATTGACATTTATTATACTGTGTAGTACAATGTATATTGATAAGCAATGTATATATGAAAGGAGAATAAAATGAATACGGATTGGATTTCTCAAATAAAAAGAGGCACCTTAGAGTATGCTGTCTTGTTGTTAATTAAAAAATGCGATAGATATGGTTATGATTTAATACAAACCTTGAATAAATATACAATGCTTAATACTAATGAAAGCACAATTTATCCCCTTCTTAGAAGACTTATGAAAAATGGATATCTTGATTCTTATTGGAAAAAAAATAGAAGAGGGAACACCACCAAGAAAATATTATAAATTAACAGATTTAGGTGAATCATATTTAAATACACTTAAAAATGATTGGAGTAAACTTATAAATAATATCAGCGATATAGAAAAGGAGTGAATAAAATAAATGGAAAATATTATAATTAGCAATGATTTAGAAAAATATTTATCTCAAGTAGATAGATATTTAAAATATATATCAGTGAGTGAAAAGACAGATATTTTATCTGAATTAAAAAGTTCTTTTTATGAAAGACTAAAAAATGGTCAATCAAGTAAAGAAATAATTGATAAAATGCCTTCAGCAAAAGATTTAGCAGCAGATTATATGGAAGACTCCATAGATCGAAAAAAAATTTTTTCTTTTAAGAGAATGTGTCAATATATATTTTTTTATTCATATTCTTCATTAATCTGGCTAGCTGTAATCCCAACACTTTTCACATTAGCTATAGGCTTCTTACTATCTGGAATTATTAGTTTTGCTGCAGGTATAATGGGACTATTAAAAGGACTTGTTAATATTTCTTTTTTAAATGAAATTAAAATAATTTTTATTTATCATGAATTAAAAGGTGTTTCAGCTTTACTTGCTGGCATATTATTAGCGATTGTTTTTACTATATTAGGCATTTTGTTTTGGAGAGGAACAGTTACCTTAATAAGATATTTACAAAATAAAAAGATAAGTATTTATAATAAATGTATATAAATTATAATTTAATATTAAATAAGCAAAAGTGTATTAATTTTTTTATACACTTTTGTTTTTTTACAAAAAGTTTACATCTTTTATATTTATTTTTAACATATGAGATCTATAATCAATACAAGAAAGGGGAGAATTCCATGAAAAAAATTTTTAAATTCTTTGTATTAGTATTAGCACTAGCTATATTCGTATCTAGTTTCTCATTCTTAGGCGAAACAAGCTATGCTGAAAGCAAAAAAGCCAAACAGGCTAAGTATGTCTTCTTGTTTATTGGTGATGGTATGGGTGCTGCACAAGTTAACGCTGCTCAAATCTACACTGGAAATAAGGATAAAGTTGAGATAAAACCATTAGAGTTTTATAAGTTCCCAACAGTTGGTTTTGTTAACACTGAAGACTCTACAAGCTTCTGCCCAGACTCAGCTTCAACTGCCACAGCTATTAGCTCAGGCAATAAAACTCAATCTGGCGTTATAGGTAAGACAAGTGATCTTCAAAAGAATGTTACTACTGTTGCTGAAAAAATGAAAGCTCAAGGCAAAAAGATAGGTATTATATCAACTGTTACACTTAACCATGCAACACCAGCAGCTTTCTACGCTAATGTTACATCTAGAAAACAATACTACGAAATAGGTAAACAAATGGCTGCTAGCGGCTTTGATTATTTTGCAGGTGGCTCACTAGAACATAGAACTGGTGACGATAAGAACAAAAAAGAAAAAGATCTTTATGATATTTTAAGAGCTAATGGCTACACTGTAACAGAAACAAAGAAAGATTTTGAAAAGATTAACAAAAATACAGGAAAAGTATTTGCTGTAACTGAAAGAATTCAAGATTCAGGTTCTATGCCATATACACTTGATCAAAAGAAGGGTGATATGACTTTAAGAGATACTGTTAGAAAAGCTATAGAAGTATTAGACAATGACAAGGGCTTCTTCATCATGGCTGAAGCTGGTAAAGTTGACTGGGCTTGCCATGCTAACGATGCTTTCTCGTCTATACATGAAGTGCTTGCACTTGATGACGCAGTTCAAGAAGCTATAGAATTTTATAAAAAACATCCAGATGAAACACTTATCCTTGTTACTGCTGACCATGAAACAGGCGGACTAAGCCTTGGTTATCAAGGAACAGGATATGACACACACTTTGAAATATTTGACAAGCAAAAAGTAAGCTATGTTGAATTTGATAAGAAATTTGAAGAATTAAAGAAAAACAACAAGAACCTTAAATTTGAAGATGCACTAAAATTAGTTAAAGAATCATTTGGACTAATAGTTAAGGATAAAAACACTAAGAAGGAAGATGAATTATTCGTATTAAATGATTATGAACTTGGTAAATTAAAAGCAGCTTTTGCTGAATCAATGAAAGATAAAGATAAGAGAACTAAATCTATAGAAACAAACTTACTATATGGTGGATATGATCCATTTAGCGCAACACTTACTCATTTAATTGATAACAAAGCTGGTATAGGCTGGTCAACATTTGCTCATACAGCAGTTCCAGTACCTATATATGCACTAGGTGCAACATCTGAACTATATGAAGGAACTTATCACGATAGCGAGATCTATAGTAAACTTATGGAATCTTTAGGAGCAAAATAATAAATTTCATTAAAATAAAATTAGCTTACACATGAAAACAGGGAGCCGAAGCTCCCTGTTTTTTATATAGATATTAACTAATATATAACTTTATGAAATACTTTTTTGCCTTTCTTAATCAATAGCTCTCCATCATTAAAGTCATCAAGTGTAATAACTTTACTAGCATCGCTTTCTTTTTCACCATTAAGAAGTATACCGCCTTGTGAAATAAGCTGTCTTGCTTCTGAGTTTGACTTAGTAAGGTTAAGCTCTTTTAATAAGTTTAGTAGACCAATACCATCTTCAAAAACTTTTTTATCCATAGTAGTACTTGGAATATTTTCAGAGTCAGCTGAACCACTGAATAGGGCACGGCTTGCTTCTAAGGCTTTATCAGCATCTTCTTTACTGTGAACATCTTTAGTGATTTCATAAGCAAGTATTTCTTTTGCTTTATTAATTTCATTATCTTTAAGCTTAGCTAATTCGTTTATTTCTTCCATAGGAAGCATAGTTAGAAGCTTTAAGAATTTTATAACGTCTCTGTCATCAACATTTCTGAAGTATTGGAAAAGTTCATAAGGAGTAGTTTTTTCTCTGTCAAGCCAAACAGCGCCTGAAACAGTTTTACCCATCTTAACGCCATCAGCATTTGTTAATAACTTAAGAGTCATAACGTAGGCTTGTTTACCTTCAAGTTTGTTTATTAGCTCAGTTCCTTCAAGCATGTTAGCCCATTGGTCTGATCCACCAACTTGTAAGATACAGCCATATTTTCTATATAGCTCTAAGAAGTCATAAGCTTGCATTAGCATATAGCCCATTTCAAAGAAAGTTAAGCCAGAAGAAATTCTGTTCTTATAGCAATCATAAGCAAGCATCTTAGAAACGTTGAAGTTAACGCCTATAGTTCTCATAAAATCAAGGTACTTTACATCGCGAAGCCACTCTTTATTGTCAACGTGCAATGCTTTGCCATCAGAAAAATCAATAAATCTTGACAATTGCTCAACAAAGATTCTAGCATTTTCGTTAATAGTTTCTTCAGTAAGAAGCTTTCTCATATCTTGCTTACCAGATGGGTCACCAATCATAGTTGTTGCTCCACCAGTTAAGCAGATAGCTCTATGCCCAGCTGCTTGCAAGTGCTTCATAACCATAAGCGTAATGTAGTGACCTATAGTTAATGAGTTTGCTGTTGCATCATAACCAGTGTAGAATGTAATTTTTTCATTATTTAATAAATTTCTTAATTCATCTTCATAATTGCAGTTATCTATGTAACCTCTTTCTTTTAACACGTCAAAAACGTTCATAAAATCACTCCTTTAAACTGCCTTGATTATAACATATTTATAATTATATTGTCAATCTATAAGCATGAAAAAGGACGGGCACTTGTCCCATCCTTATAAGCTTAAATTATATTTCTTCTGAGTTTTCCCATAAACCATGGATATTGCAGTAGCTTAATGCAAGTAGAGTACCTTTAGCATTTGCTTTTAGCTTAACGCTCATAGATGGTTCAGTAAATAAATCTGATTCTCCGTGAGCTGATGCTACATAGCTAGCTACTTCAACTGGAATTTCTTTTCCTTCAGGAACGAAGAATAACTTCATCCATGCTATGTGGTGTTCAAGAGTGTTTGGATGAGCAATTTCATCTCCAACACTTACGCAAACCTTTAAATCGTCTGCTTCTTTTGTTACGTGTATAACTGGAACGTGCTTTTCGCTCTTCCAATCTGCGCTTTTAACTAATTCTGATAATTTCATTTTTATCAACCCCCTTGTATTTTATCTATACCCAAAGATGATTTTTAATACACATTTAGATGAAAATATTTATTAATAGATTCATTGTTTAATAGACTAATATATGTTATAATTGTTATGGAAGTGATAGTATGTATGAATTAATTGCAACAAGTTCATTTGGCTTAGAAGCAATAGTTAAAAGAGAATTAAATGATTTAGGTTTAGAAGTAAGTAAAACTGATAACGGCCACATCTATTTCAATGGTGATGCCATAGATATAGCAAGAGCAAATATTAATCTTAGATGTGCTGACAGGGTACTAATAAACTTAAAGAGCTTCAAGGCAGAGAGCTTTGAAGAGCTTTTTGATGGTATATATGAGCTTCCATGGAATGATATTTTAGATGAAGACTCTAATTTTATAGTTGAGGGCCGTTCACACAAATCAAAGCTATTCTCAATATCTGACTCTCAAAGGATTACTGAGAAGGCTATAATAAAGAAACTACAAATGAAGCATGATATAAGTAGATTCTCAAAGTCATCTCATAGACATAGACTTGAGATATCTCTATTAAATGACATTGCAAGCATCACGCTTGATACTTCAGGAGACAGCCTTCACAAGAGAGGCTATAGAGATATGCAAGGTGCAGCTCCTCTTAAGGAGACTATGGCTGCGGCACTTGTAAAGCTATCGTTTTATAATAAGGATAGACCTTTCTTTGATCCTTTCTGTGGTTCGGGTACTATTCCTATAGAAGCATTACTAATAGCTAGAAACATTGCTCCTGGTCTTGACAGAGACTTTGATAGCATGAATTTTAAATTTATTGACGCTGACTTATTTAAAAAGGCTAGACTAGAAGCAATGGAGAAGATTGATTATAAGTCAAAGGTATACATCGATGCAAGTGATATATCGCACAAATCCATTGCCATAGCGAAACACAATCTTGAAAATCTTGGTCTAAGTGATGATATTCGCTTCTTTGTAAAGGATTTTAGAGATGTCGATATTAAAAATAACTACGGAGTAATGATTACAAATCCGCCATATGGCAAGCGTCTTGAGGAAGATAATCTTAGGTCTTTATACAGTGATTTTGGTAAAAAGATAAAAAATTTAGATACATGGTCGATTTATGTTTTGACATCATATGAAGAGATAGAGAGGGACTTCGCTAGAAAGGCTGACAAGAACAGAAAGCTTTACAACGGAAGTTTAAAGACGTATTACTATCAATTTTATGGCAAGAAACCTGAGAAATAGGGGAGGTTATTTAATTATGGAAAGAAAAGATGAAATATTAGATAAAATACTCTCCGTCGAAGTTTTGGATGCCATGGCAGATTGGGTTAAGGTAGTTAATATAAAAGGTAAGATACTTTATGCTAATCAAGCTCTAAAAGATGCGATAGGCTATGACCCAACTGGTACTAATACTGATGATTTAGATGATTTTCTAAAGCTTGATACGAGTGAAACAACTAGCGCTATTGAAAAGAATGAGATCATACAAAAGGAATTAAATATTGGCGACAACTACTATCAAGTGAAGTGCTCGCCAATATATGATGAGAAGATGAATCCCATCGCCATAGTTGAAGTATTTAGAGATGTTACAAGAGAGAGGGTTCTAGAACTTCAACTTATTCAAAGCAATGAAAATGTTTTTCATGATATGGAAATTACAAAAAGAATACAAAAAAGTATACTTCCTGTAAAAACGAAATATAAAAACATTGCTATAGACTATTTATATGAAGCAACTGAAACGCTCTCTGGCGATATGTTTGATATATTTGAGATAGAGAAGGATACCTATGTAATCTACATCGCGGACGTTGCAGGCCATGGTATAGCGG
>NZ_CAKPYL010000031.1 GCF_934202865.1 uncultured Fenollaria sp.
GATTTTGTAACTTCTATTGTTAGGTTTGTTACGTCTAAATCTTCGCCAACTTTGTATTCTGTTTTATGGTTTGTGCTATTTACTGCTATAGCTGTTACTGTTGGTGCTTTATCTTTTAATTTTGCTGTCAAAGTAATATCATTGTCAGGCATTGTAATTGTAAGTGGATTTTCTTTCTTTTGAGTATCTGTAAGAGTTATACCAGTTGCTTCCCATGCGTCAAATTCTTTGTCAGTCGGTACTGTTGCTGTTACTGTTACAGATTCTCCTTGTTTTGCTGTTGCTGCACTTGAAGTTCCATTTGTCACAGTTATATTGTGTGCTACTTCTTCAACTTTAACTGTCAAATCTACGTCTATTACTTCGTAGTTTTCTGTGTCAGTCGGAGTAAATTCTGCGTAGTAAGTGTTATCTCCTACTGTATCTAATGTTATATTTCCATTTTTCCATTTGAATTGTGCTGGTAAATCTACTGTTGAAAGCTTATCGCCTTTTTTGCCTGTTAAATTTGCAGGCTCTGTATATGTTGGTCTTGCTTTTTTAATTGCAAATGAAATTTCTTTATCATTTGTAGTTCCATCGCTCCACATATATCCTGCTTCAAGCGTTGCCTTTGCAGTATATGTGCCTGCGTTTGTTTCGATATTTCCTGTTAATGTGTAGCCTGTTCCTTCATTTACACCTATTTGAGGACTTCCATTGTAAACTAAATTGGTCTTTGCTGTTGGAATGTTCACAGGTGTTAACGGTGAAGCTTCTCTTGTAACAGTTACCTTATATATGTTCGTGCTCTTTCCATCTTTAGAAGTAACCTCAAATGTATATACGCTAGCCTCGTCAGTTAAACCAGCATTATTTGTATTATAACCAGTTGAAAGTTTGTTACTGAATCCTAAATCAGCTCCATCTTTCTTGGCAACAATTTTTTGTCCTTCGTCATCCCAAGCTAAGAAGAAATAAATTTTATTATATTTATTAGGAATAGCTAATGTATATTCCTTTGTTGCTCTATCATAATTAGGTGTAACACTAAAAGTATCCCAAGCACCCATGCCGGCACCGGAAACATAAGCCTTTATATCCTTTAACTCTGCACTTACTGCTGGATCAATTTTATAAATAGCCTCAACTTTTACATTTCTTGCGGGCATCTTAAACCTTGTAGATGCATTTGTTGGATTTAAAATAGTTATGTCATTGCCATCTTTTTTCCAATAATCAAAAACTTTTCCTTGAGGGGCAGTAGTTGCATCTATATAAACAATGTCGTCCACATAAGCAGGGTTAGGACTTGCAGTACCATTAACAACTTCTACATTGTATAAATCTGAAGCATTACCTCTTTTTACTTTGACAGTGTAAGTGTTAGTATTTTTTTATCTTTAGATGTTACTTCAAATGTAAATACAGTTTCTAATTTAGTCAAATCTGTAGCTATTGTATCATACCCACTTGAAAGTGTATCTAATCTTAAATCCACTCCGTCTTTCTTGGCAACAATTGTTTGATCTTTATCATCCCATGCTAAGTAAAAGTAAGCTTTGTTGTAATCTTTGTCAACATTTAATGTATAAGTATTAGTTACTCTGTCGTATACTGGATTAAGATCTTTTGTCTCCCAGCCGGTACTATCTTTTTTAACTTTAGCCACGATATCGTCTAACTCCGCACTTACTTCCGGATCAATTTTATAAATTGCTTCTACAGTTACATCTCTATCAGGCATAGTAAAGCCTGTAGAAGAATTTGCTATGTTTGTAAAACTGATATCATTTTTATCACTTTTCCATATATCAAAAACTTTTCCGGCAGGAGCTGGATTAGCTTTTATGGTTATATAGTCTCCCGCAAAAGCCATGGTCTTATTTGCTTTTCCATTCTTGACAGTTATTTTCTTTAAATTAGCTACATCACCTCTTATAACTGTAACGTAGTATGTGTCAGAATTGGTCTTGTCCTTTGAAGTAACTTTAAATTCAAACTCTGTAGAGCTTTCATTTAAGTATTTCGTATCAGTAGTAAAACCGTTGGCTGCATTTGCTAAACTTAGAGCATTGCCATTCATTTTGACTTCGAATGCTTGGCCGTCTTTTGCCCATCCAATGTAAAAATAAATGTCAGTATAATTTTGTTCGACAGCTATAGTATATCTTTTAGTAGCTGGATCAAAACTTGGATCACAATCTTTTCTTTGCCAGCCACCACTTCTATCAGTAACTTTAGCATATAAATTTTCAAGTTCTGTACTTGAATCGCTTGTATCCAAGGCATATGCTGTATTTTGATTTATTGGCAGCAAAGCAAGCAACATTACAAAAACTAAAATTATTGATAATTTGTTTTTTTAATTCTTCATTTTCTTCACCTCTTAAATATTTTTATTTTTTATTTTGATTTAACTACGCTAATATACTTGTCAAGTAAATTTAATATGCACCGCCTTTGTTGAGGCAATAAAAAAAGTGCTTGCACGCATAAACTGCATGAAAAGCACTAAAATAAATCCACCTAAAAAAGTAGATAAATTAACTATATTGTCTTGTCTTGTCTTGTCTTGTCTTGTCTTGTCTTGTCTTGTCTTGTCTTGTCTTGTCTTGTCTTGTCTTGTCTTGTAAACATTTTATCACCCCAAAATGTTTTGTCAAGTATTTTTTGTGATAATTTTAAATATTTTTCGAAAATATCCTCACACAAAATTCTTTTCTATATTATACTATTTTTTTACAAATTTTACAATATTTTTTTATATTTTTTCTAAATATTTTTTATGAATTGGCATATAAAAAGCAGAATGATTTCTCACTCTGCCTCGTATAATAATATTGATTAAACTATTTTAATTTTTCTCTTAGCTTTTCAAGCATGTCTTTACTCATTGTGTCAAGATCGTATTTAGGCTTCCAGCCCCATTCTTCTCTTGCGCAGCTGTCGTCTAATGAGTTTGGCCATGAATCTGCAATTGCTTGTCTAACTGGGTCAACATTGTATGTCATAGTAAATTCTGGCATGAATTTTTGTATTGACCTTTTAATTTCTTCTGGTTCGAAACTCATTGCAGCGATGTTGAATGCGTTTCTGTGTATTAGTTTTGATCCGTCTGCTTCAATAAGTTGAAGAACTGCATCTAGTGCATCTGGCATATACATCATGTCCATGTATGTACCTTCTTTGATGAAGCATTCGTAAGAACCTTTTTTAATTGCGTCATAATAGATATCAACAGCGTAGTCAGTTGTTCCTCCGCCTGGAAGTGTATCGTATGAGATGATACCAGGGAATCTAACTCCTCTTGTGTCAACGCCAAATCTTAAGTGGTAGTAGTCGCAAAGGTTTTCGCCAGCTACTTTAGTTACACCGTACATAGATGTTGGTCTTTGTAATGTTGTTTGAGGTGTTTTATCCTTTGGTGTTTCTGGTCCAAAGCAAGCGATTGAGCTTGGTGTAAATACTTGGCATTCATTTTCTCTAGCAACTTCCAATACATTGTATAAGCCACCCATGTTGATTTGCCAGCACTTTTGTGGTACCTTTTCGCCAACTGCTGATAGAAGTGCTGCTAAGTGAACTATAGTGTTTACTTGATATTTATCGGCAACTTCTTTAATTCTCTTACCATCTGTAACATCAATTAATTCGAATGGACCTGCGTCTATGATGTCTTTTCTTTCAGGTAATTCTCTAACGTCTGATACAACAACATTGCTGTCGCCGTATTCTTTTCTAAATCTCTTTACAAGTTCAGAACCAATTTGTCCTAAAGCTCCAGTAACTAATACTTTTCTCATTTCTTCCTCCTATTTATATGCAATTGCTTCTATTTCAATAAGCCCATTCTTAGGTAGAGTTGATACCTCTACGCAAGATCTTGCAGGTTTATGACTTGAGAAGTATTTTTCGTAAACGCCATTAACTTTTGAAAAATCTTTCATATCTTTTACAAAGATAGTTGTCTTAACTACGTCTTCTAATGTGAAGCCAGCTTCATTTAAAATTGCTTCTACATTTTTAATGGATTGTTCAGTAGCTTTTTCGATATCATCAGAAATCAACTCTCCTGTTTCAGGATTGATAGGTAGTTGACCTGATGTGAAACAAAATCTTTCAAAAGCTATCGCTTGTGAATATGGTCCTACAGCACCTGGTGCTTTTTTAGTGTCTACACTTTTTAGACTCATTGTTATTCCTCACTTTCTGTTTCTAAATTTTTCCATAATCTTTCAAGATTATAGTATTCTCTATCATCGCTTAAAAATATGTGAACGATTATGTCTTCATAATCCATGATTATCCAATTGCTTGTTGCTTTGCCTTCAACGCGTCTTGGCAATACGCCTTGTACGGCAAGTTTTTCATCAATCTCGTCCATGATTGACTCAGCTTGTGATTTATTATTGGCTGAACAGATTACAAAATAATCAGCAATAGAACTTCTATCTCCTATAAATATAGTATCAATGTCAAAGCCCTTCTTCGCTTCAATTGTATTTTGAATTATTTCTAACTTTTCTTTAACTTCCAAAAATTATTCTCCTTTCAACTCCAATAATAATGAATTTCTTGTTTTTAATGATTGTGTGTGAACGTATAAGCCCTCTTCAAGTAAATAGCAAAGGCTCAAGTTCACTGCTTCATACGCTGCCTTTGTAAGGCCTTCGTATTTAAACTCTCTAAGCTTTTCCGCCATGGAATAAGTTCTTAAAGGCTCTGCAAAGTCTGCGTAAAACACAATCTTTTCTAAATCACTCATATTTTCTCTTCCAAGAGCGTGATTTTTTATAGCTAAAAGCACTTCTTCGTCCTCTATGCCGTACTCATCTCTTGCTATATAGTAGCCGAGTAAAGAGTGAAGCACTTTTATAGTGTGATTTAAGTCACCATCAATTATTATATCAAATTCTTTTGCCTTTTGCAATATCTTATCTTTATCTTTATATTTTGCACAGTCGTGTAAAAGTCCTGCGACTTTTGCCTTTTCTTCGTCTACGCCATAGTATTTTGCGAGCTCTACTGAAAAATTCATAACTGATAAAGAGTGCTCGTACCTTGACGGCTTTACTTCGCTTTTTAGTTTTTCTTTAAACTTTTCAATATCATACATATAGCTTCTCATCCTTTATATATCTATAAACTTTATCTGCTACAAGATATTTTATATCTTTTTTATTTTTAATCATGTCTCTTATATCGCTTGAAGAAATATCTATTCTCTTATTGTCTAAAATTTTTATATGAGCAGAATATTTTTTTTCATATTCATTTATCTTCTCATTTATTATCTTATCACTTTCATCTCTTTTTAATACAAGAAATTTGTATTTTTTCAAAAGCTTTTCTTTTTCATACCACCAATCAAGATTCATAAGACTATCTGAGCCTATAAGTATGGTGATGTCATCATCACTAAGCTTTGAAATCTTTTCAAGGATCAAGTAAAGCTTTCCTTCTAGATTATATCTCTTTTCTATGCTTGAATAGGCAAATTTATCATTGTCTTTAATCGCCATCTTTAACATTTTAAGTCTTGTATCAAAATCAAGGGTATCCTTATAATATGGATTCATAGTCGGAATAAAGACTACTTTATCAAAGCCCTCTTCATTTATACAATGCTCAGCCAATATTAAATGCCCATTGTGAATGGGATTAAATGTGCCGCCAAAAATAAGTATCTTATTTTTCATCTTGCAAAAGTCTCGGTCTCTTTAACGACTCTCTGTAAATTACAAATATTGAGCCAATTTGTTGAACGAACTCACAGTTAAGCTCTTCCATAAGAAAGACTTGTGCTTCTTTTACATCTTCTGATGAATTATTTAAAACTCTGATCTTAACAATTTCATTCTTTTCTAAATAATCATCGATCTGATTGATAAATTCAGCCGAAATGCCTTCCTTGCCTATTTGAAATGTAGCTTTTAAATTTTGTGCGATTGATTTTAATTTTGCTCTTTCTTTTCCTGTCATAATATCACCTATCTATAATAATCAAACTCGAAGCCGCATACATCGACTGTATCTGAGTCTTCTAGTCCAAGCTCTCTAAGCTCGTCCATGATACCTTCTTTTTCAAGGAATCTTTGGAAATATCTTAGTGAGTCTATATTGTCAGCATAAACGCCTGCTAAAACGTTTTCGACCTTTGTTCCTTCAACAAAGTATATGCCACCTGACTTATATACATGAACAGGAATGTCTGTATCCTCTTTAATGTATACTTCGTCATCGAATGTTTCGTTAACATTTCTTGGCATGTCCTTGATGATGTCATATAGCTTATACTTAAGCATCTCAACGCCTTCAAGCGTTGCACTACTTGTAATAACGCTATCGTAGCCCATCTCTTTGAACTCGCTTTGAAGCTTTTCTAGATCTTCTTTTTCGTAAACTAAATCTGCCTTATTTAATACGACTAATTGCTTTTTGTCTTTTAATTTTTCATTATAAGAGAATAATTCTTCGTTTATCTTTTTAAAGTCCTCAATAGGATTTTCTCTTTCTGATTTTGATGCATCAACGACGTGAGCAAGTACATTGGTCCTTTCTATATGCTTTAAGAAGCTGTGGCCAAGTCCTAGACCTTCGTGTGCGCCCTCTATAAGCCCTGGTATGTCTGCCGCAACAAAGCTGTTATTGTCCTTTGTTGTAACTACGCCAAGGTTTGGCTCAAGTGTTGTGAAGTGATAGTTAGCAATCTTTGGTTTTGCTCTTGATATCACCGATAAAAGCGATGATTTACCTACGTTTGGGTAGCCTATGAAGCCAACGTCTGCTATAAGCTTTAACTCAAGTATTACTTTTATCTCTTCACCTTTTTTACCAGGCTCTGCAAATGTTGGTGCCTGTCTTACAGAGTTTTTGAACTTTGCATTACCTCTGCCGCCTCTGCCGCCTTTGGCTATGATGACTTCATCGCCATCATTTTTTAAGTCCATAATAAGTCCCTTAGAGTTATACTCCTTAACAAGTGTACCAACAGGAACTTTAAGGACTAAGTCCTCACCATCTTTACCATATTGCAATTTATTTTTGCCATTTTCACCATTTTCAGCTTTAAATATTCTCTTATGTTTAAAATCTATAAGCGTTCTCATATTTGAGTCAGCTTTTAAAATTATGGATGCGCCCTTGCCTCCATCTCCGCCGTAAGGTCCTCCAGCAGGTTCAAACTTTTCTCTTCTCCAGCCGACCATGCCGTCTCCGCCCTTACCAGCTTTTAATTCTAATACTACCATGTCTAACACGTTATCACCACCTTAATAAAAAAGGAACCGTGTACCGGTTCCTTAAAACTATGCTAAAACTTCTTTTGGATATACACTTACTTGTTTTCTTTTCTTGTCTTTTCTTTCGAATTTAACAACGCCATCAATCATAGCAAAAAGTGTATCGTCTTTTCCTCTACCGACATTATTACCGGGATGAATCTTTGTTCCTCTTTGTCTTACAAGAATGTTACCTGATAGAACGAATTGTCCGTCTCCACGCTTTGTTCCAAGCATTTTTGGCTTACTGTCTCTACCGTTTTTTGAAGAACCAAGTCCCTTTTTAGAGGAGAATAATTGTAAATTAATTTTTAACATTTCTTTACCTCCTTCACATATACAGCCACTCTATCGGAGTGTTCCTTATATATATTTTTAACGCTTAGTAATAAAGACTTTAGTAGTATCTGACTTATGTAGTCCTTTTCAGGATCATCTGTCCTATACTTAAAACTTAATTTAACCTCGTCTTTATCGTCATCTTCATAAATTTCTACGAAGTACTCTTCGTTTTCATTTAATCCTGCTATTTCTTCTAAAGAATTGACCGTTGATATAGAAAGAGCTGAGAGACTTGCGCATATTATGCCATCTTCATGGGCGTAATTTGCATGTCCGTCAAATTCAAATTCTACTATCTTGCCATCTTTCTCGAAAAAACTTACTGTAGTCATAACTAAGCTTCGATCTTAGTTACTTCTAATCTTGTAAATGGTTGTCTATGACCTTTTTTCTTTCTTTCGTTCTTTTTAGGTTTGTATTTGAATACAACAATCTTTTTAGATTTACCTTGTTTCAAAACTTTGCAAGTAACCTTAGCACCTTCTACATAAGGTTTACCCACTTTGTTATCCCCATCATTAGAGACGAAAAGTACATTCTCTAAGCTAATTTCGTCGCCTTCATTAGCTTCTAACTTTTCTACGTGGATTACATCGTTTTCTTTAACCATGTATTGCTTTCCACCTGTTTCTACAATTGCGTACAAGTCTAATACCTCCTCTAACTTAGTCTCGCCATCGTTGGTGATTAACTTAAAACCAATTCTGAGCGGTTTACCTAACTATTATATCAGAAATGATGAAAATGTCAAGCTTTTTTTGAATAATATTTGATATTTTAGCTTTTTTTCTTATCAATCACTTCTTCGAAGCCACAATTTGGACAAGTAATTATATTTTCTTTACTCTTTCTCTTGATTGTTCTGTACTTACCGCACTTAGGACATGGCTCTGAATAAACCTCATCAAACGTAGCAAAATCACAGTTTGGATAGTTAGAGCAGCCGTAAAAAATTCTTCCGCTCTTGGACTTCTTCTTAATTATATCGTGGCCACACTTAGGGCAAAGTGCTCCTGTCTTTTCGACGATTGGCTCAGTGTACTTACACTCAGGGAAGCCCGAGCAGCCAAGGAACTTACCGTACCTAGATCTCTTTACAAGCATTGGCTTTCCGCATAGCTTGCACTTAACGTCAGTCACTTCATCTTTAAGCTCATAGTCCTTTGCTTCTTTCTCGGCTTTTTCTACGTCCTTGATAAAGTCTTCATAAAAGTCCGCTATTACATCCTTCCACTCGACCTTGCCGACAGCGATATCATCAAGTTTGCTCTCTAAATAAGCAGTGAACTTTGCATCGACTATCGAGTTGAAGTTCTCTTCCATAAGCTTAGTAACCGATATACCAAGCTCTGTCGGTATAAACATCTTCTTTTCTATCTCTATATAATTACGATTGATCAGTGTCGATATAGTTGGCGAGTAAGTACTTGGTCTACCTATACCAAGCTCTTCAAGTGCCTTGATCAAAGTTGCTTCTGTATAGTAGCTCTTAGGCTGAGTAAATTTCTTTTCGCCTTCTATTTTTTCTAAATCAACTTTGTCCTTCGCTTTAAACTTGACATCTTTCTTCTCATCGAATTTTTCATACGATGACACTTTTAAGAAACCATCAAACTTTAAGCTCTTATAGTTTGATCTAAATATATATTTACCAGAAGCAAAATCTATAGTCAAAGTATCAAACTTAGCGCTCGCCATTTGCGTCATTAAAAATCTTTGCCAAATTAATCTATAAAGCTTAAGCTCGTCTTGCGACAAGTACTTTGATATTTGACTTGGATTTATGTTTATATTAACTGGTCTTATCGCCTCGTGTGCGTCTTGAGCGTTCTTTGACTTCTTTTGTGCGTAATTATTCTTCTTGTGATATTCCTTGCCATATTGACTAAGAATATGGCTTTGTGCAGCGCTACAAGCTTCATCAGAAAGCCTTGTTGAGTCGGTTCTCATGTAAGTGATGAGACCTGTTTGTGAACCCTTGCCAATGTTGATGCCTTCGTAAAGACTTTGAGCCACCTTCATGGTCTTTGATGAGGAGAAATTTAATATCCTCGATGCATCTTGTTGAAGGGTACTCGTTGTATATGGCGGGCTTGGCATTCTTGATGATACTGATTTTTTGATGCTCTCGCAGATGTGCTCGGCTGCCTTGATCTCTTTAACTATGGCATTCTTCTCTTTAATGTTATGAACATCAAGCTTATTAACTTTGCCTTTGCCATCAATGGTTCCAACAAACTTTGCCTCGAACTCTTCATTTCCATGATTATACAAAGCCTTCAAGTTCCAGTACTCTTCAGGAACAAAGGCATCTATCTCTCTTTTTCTATCAACAATAAGTTTAAGTGCACTCGATTGTACTCTACCTGCTGATAGACCAGATCTGATCTTCTTCCATAGTATTGGGCTTATCTTGTAACCTACAATTCTATCAAGCACTCTTCTTGCTTGTTGAGCGTCTACTAAGTCCATATCAATGCCGCGCGGCTCACCTATAGCCTTAGTTACAGCATTTTTAGTTATTTCATGAAACTCAATTCTGTCAAGCTCCTTTGGATCTATATCTAAAATATAAGCTAAGTGAAAGCTAATTGCCTCACCCTCTCTATCGGGGTCAGTTGCGAGATAAACTCTATCAGCCTTCTTAGCTAAATCCTTTAGCTCGTTGATAATAGGTCCTTTTCCTCTAATATTTATATATTCTGGTTCAAAATTATTTTCTACATCAATCGCAAACCTACTCTTTGGCAGGTCCCTTAAATGTCCCTTCGAAGCAACTATCTTATAAGTCTTTGGCAAAAACTTCGATATAGTCTTCGCCTTTGTCGGGGACTCAACTATAATTAAATCCATCTATCATCACCTTCTGTTCGCATAGTATGTTCTTTGTCCTTGACTCGTTATGACGCCCTTTAGCTCAAGTATTGTTAGTAGAGCCGATAAAGAGGCGCTATCAAGTCCTGCTTTTGCGAGTATTATCTCATAATTTACATCGCCGTTCTTTATTATATCATAAACTTTTCTTTCGTCATCACTTAAATCTAAATTTTCTTTTGCCATAGTTATGGAATTGTCCACCAAACTACTAGTTTCAATTAGGTCATCGATGTTTGTGTATATGCCTGCCCCGTCCCTAATAAGCGTATTGCAGCCCTCACTATTGGCCGAGAAAATGTTGCCTGGCACGGCGTAAACGTCTCTTCCTTGTTCAAGAGCAAGTCTAGCCGTAATTAGTGAACCGCTCCTCTTTTGCGCCTCAACAACTATAACTAATTTAGATAAAGCGCTTATTATTCTATTTCTTACAGGAAAATTATATCTAAGCGGCTGCTCGCCAAGAGGAAACTCTGATATGACCGCTCCGTGATCCGCTATCTCTGCGTAAAGCCTTTCGTTGCGCCTTGGGTATATCTGATCAATGCCATTACCAATAACGGCTATGGTTCTGTTATCATTTTCAAGAGCTGTTTGATGCGCGATTGAGTCGATGCCAAGTGCAAGACCTGATATAATACAGATCTTCTTCATAGATAAATCGCGAGCAATCTCTTTACACGCGAGCTGACCATAGCTTGTGGACTTCCTCGCTCCAACTATAGCAACAGAGTTTTCATCGTCATCAATAATCTTTCCCTTGTAAAACAATAAATATGGTGGGTCGTCTATAAAAAGCAATCTGCTTGGAAAATCTTCGTCAAGAAAAGTCATAAAGTCTGCGTCAATCTTGTCAAGCTTTTCCTTAATTTTATATACGATTGCCTCTTTATCATCATTTACAATCTTATTTATAATTGCATCGGGAAATAGATTTAGCTTTTTTAATGAAGCTCTATCCATATTCATGATATCATTTAGCTCAATATTCAAATCGAATAAGCTAAATACAGCAGCCCTTTCGGCGAAGATGCTGTTTAAATACAAAAGTATATCTCTAGTATCCATCTTATCTCCAGTATTTTTTATCTAGTGTTCTATATTGAATTGCTTCAAGTACGTGCTTTTCTAAAACTAAGTCACTATCAGCTAAATCGGCGATAGTTCTAGCAAGTTTAAGTATTTTATTATAGCTTCTTGCACTGAAATTAAATTTTTTGAAAGCAAATTCCATAATCTCTTGAGCCTTGTCATCAAGTTTGACATATTTCTTAATCATCTTATTTGTAAGCTCTGAGTTTGAGATGATGCCTTCTTTTTTATATCTTTCAAGCTGTCTCTTTCTTGCCCTATTGACCCTCTCACGAATAGTCTCAGACGATTCGCACTCAGTCTTAGAGCTTAGTTCATCGTACTTAACCGGCTTTACCTCGATATGTATGTCGATTCTATCTAATAATGGGCTTGAGATTTTACCTAAGTACCTGTCGATTTGACTTTGAGTGCAAGTGCATTGGTGAGTCTCGTCGCCAAAGTAGCCACATGGACATGGGTTCATAGATGCCACGAACATGAACTTGGATGGATATTTTAGCGTTGCATTAACACGTGAAACTGTTACTTCGCCATCTTCAATTGGCTGTCTTAATACTTCCAAAACTTTTCTAGGAAATTCTGGCAACTCGTCTAAGAACAATACGCCATGATGCGCAAGTGAGACCTCGCCCGGCTTTGGTATTCTTCCTCCGCCTATCAAGGCAACATCTGATGATGTGTGGTGAGGCGACCTGAATGGTCTTCTCTTTACCAGGCCTTCGTCTTTTAATAAGCCTGATATACTATATATCTTTGTGATCTCTATCGCTTCTTCAAAAGTTAAATCAGGTAGTATTGTCGCTAGCCTTCTTGCAGCCATGGTCTTACCTGAGCCTGGTGGTCCTATGATGAGCATATTGTGTCCGCCAGCTGCAGCTATCTCCATAGCTCTCTTAAGACCCTCTTGACCCTTCATATCAGAGAAGTCCACACTGTCATCAACTGTATTTATAATCTCTTCTTCCTCGTTTTTATATGGTTCTATCACAATTTGTCCATTAAGGTAGTCAACTACTTCCCTTAGGTTCTTCACTGGAATTATCTCTATATCCTCAACTATAGCGCACTCTTTTTTGTTCGCGTCAGGTACAATGCATTTTTTCACATTAAGGTCACGCATCGATATAAGCATAGGTAGTGCGCCTTGAACAGAATTTACTGTGCCATCAAGAGCGAGTTCGCCTATGATGACCATATCCGAAGTATCTTGATTGTCAATATCGCCGTTGGCAAGCAAAATTCCTACGGCGATGGCAAGGTCCATCTGAGAACCTTCCTTCTTTTCATTTGCTGGCGCTAAATTTATGGTTATCCTCTTGATTGGAAACTCTATATCCGAGTTCTTTACCGCTGTTCTAACTCTTTCCTTAGACTCTTTTATCGCAGTATCGGCAAGTCCAACGATATTAAATTGTGGTAAGCCACTTGATAAGTCGCTCTCAACGTTAATTATCCTTGCGTTCAAGCCTTGTAAAACACAAGTATTTACTTTAGAATACATCTTTAATCTCCTATCCAAAATGCGTTTTTAATATGCTTAATCTTGTTCGTAGAAAAATTCACTTCAATCACATCAAATCTTGGCTGATAGTTTAAGTTTTGATGCTCATAGAGATAGTACTCAGCCGTTTTGATTATCTTCTTTTGCTTAGATTTGGTAACTGCCTCCATGGGCCTACCATAGTCCATCTTGTTTCTGGCCTTAACCTCAACGAAAATTAGGTACTCATCGTCCCTTGCTATGATGTCTATCTCGCCATCTCTTACCTGATAGTTTTGATCAATTATAAAGTAGCCTTCGTTTTGAAGATATTCCTTAGCTTCTTCTTCGCCAAATCTTCCCTTTTTTCTATTGTCTTTTCTATTAAAATTATTTTGCATCGTCATTACCCAAAAGCTTTCTCAAAAAAGTTTTTCTATGTAGCGGCGTTGGGCCATATTTTAAAATGGCTTCTCTATGTTTTTTAGTGCCATAACCTTTATTATTCTCTAAGTCATAATGAGGATACTTCTCTGCTAAATAAGTAATATCAGCGTCTCTAAGCACCTTGGCTACTATACTTGCCGCAGCTATAGTAAATACAGTAGCATCGCCATGAACAATAGCTCTTTGTTCTACATCTACGTCAATCTTTTCCGCATCAATCAAGATTATATCTGGCTTAAGCTTATTATTCATATCGTCATGAAAGTCTTCGACTGCTCTTTGCATAGCTAGATGAGTTGCCTCTTTAATGTTGATTTCGTCTATCTCTTCGGGGCTAGCCTTGCCAATTCCTATGCCGATGGCATTTTTAACTAGCTCTTTAAAAATTTTTTCTCTCTTCTTTTGACTAAGCTTTTTCGAGTCGTTGACCTCTTCCATAAAAAAGTCCTTTTCAAAAGCTATGGCGCAAGCAAGTACGTCTCCAAAGAAGGGTCCTCTACCTACCTCGTCTATGCCGACTATAATCTTGTGGCCTTCGTCAAAAAGTTTATCTTCGTAATCTTTATTCATCTAGCGGCTCCTCAAGCGAAATTCTGCCTAAAAGTCCTTTTCTGAACTCGTCTACAAGTATATTTATGGCTTTGTACACATCAAGCTCATTACCTTTAAGTATAAAGCCTCTGTTCTTTGCTATCTCTTCAAGTATTTCAAGCTCTGTAGCATCCTCATTAACCTTGTATCTCGCGTTAAGCACACCGCTATAATTACTCTTAAGGAACTTAATTAGAGCGATGGCGATGTCATCTTTATTAAGTATCTCATCTTTGATTGAGCCGATGAAAGCAAGGTTCATGCCTATCTCTTGGCTTTCGAATTTTGGCCACAAAACGCCTGGCGTATCAAGAAGCATAAAGTCATTATCGACCCTAATCCATTGGTTCTTCTTAGTTACACCTGGTTTGTTGCCTGTTTTAAGGCTCTTTTTATTATTCATTAAGTTAATAAAAGTAGACTTGCCAACATTTGGTATGCCGACAACCATGGCCTTGATAGGTCCGAAGTGCTCTCTTTGCTTGTGCTCTTTGTGGTAATTATCGACCTCTTTGCGTGATAAGTCAATAATTATCTTCACGTTCGATTTGTCTTTCGCGTTGAACTCAATGCACTTTGCGTCTTTATAATGAGCTATCCATTTTTTGTTAACTCTATCATCTGCTAAGTCCGCTTTATTTAATAATATAATCTTGGCTTTGTTTGCCGTTATTTCTTTGATTATGGGGTTAGTGCTCGACATAGGTGCTCGCGCATCTATTAGCTCGATAACTATATCGACTAACTTTGACATCTCTAGTAAAGACTCTCTGGTCTTCTTCATATGTCCAGGGTACCAGTTTATATTCATAGCATACACCTTCCTAACTATCTTCTATATTATCACAAAAGACAGTCAATGTAAATAAATATCGCAAAGAAAAAAGACACTCTCTCAATAGAATGTCTTTAAATCAATTAAAACGATTGTTTTTCTCTAACTTTAGCAGCTTTACCAACTCTGTCTCTTAAGTAGTAAAGTTTAGCTCTTCTAACTCTACCTTTTCTAACAAGAACGATCTTGTCGATTCTTGGAGAGTGAAGTAAGAATGTTCTTTCAACACCAATACCATATGACAATCTTCTTACTGTAAATGTTTCTTTAGCTCCGCCGTTTTGTCTCTTAATTACAGTACCTTCGTACACTTGGATTCTTTCACGTGTACCTTCTACAACTTTATAGTGAACTTGAACAGTGTCACCTACATGAAATTGAGGAATGTTGTCTCTTAATTGTTGTGCTTCAAGCATCTTAATATAGTCCATCTTAGTCCTCCTTCTTTAGTTTATTTAATATTTCTCTCAAATTTTTCATTTCCTTTTTATCTAGCTTAGCAAAATCAAGTAAGTCTATCCTGTTTTTAACAGTTGCCTTGAATGACTCAATGAGTCTAAAGTCATCGACATCTTGATGGTTTCCACTAAGCAGTACATCTGGAACCTTATCCCCATCCAGATCATATGGTCTGGTGTACTGAGGATACTCTAAAAAATTTGACATGTGAGTTTCGTCTGAATACGAATCTTCTTTTATTACTGAATCAACTAACCTCGATACGGTATCTATGATTACCATAGCGGGTAGTTCTCCACCGGTCAATACATAATCCCCGATAGATATCTCTTCATCGACATAGTTTTGGATGATTCTCTCATCTAAACCTTCGTAATGCCCACAAAGAATTGTTATCTCGTCAAGTTTTGCATACTCTTTGGCCAAGTCTTGATTGAATAGTTTGCCCTTCGGTGAAAGATATATAAGCTTTTTGGGCTTAATATCTTCTAAGCAGTCCTTAAGAACATCCGCTCTTAAAAGCATGCCGCTGCCACCACCATATGGGTAGTCATCAACTTTATTGTGCTTGTCCTTAGAGTAGTCTCTAAAATTAATAAGATTGATCTCTATAAGCTCATTGTCTATAGCCCTTTTGATTATACTAAAATCAGTCAGTGCTGTAAACATCTCTGGGAACAGCGTTAAGACGTTAAACTTTATCATAAGATACCTTCTATGAGTTTGACCTTGATCTTTTTATTTTTCAAGTCAAGTTCTTTGATAAAGGCTTTAACAAAAGGAATAAGTGCTTCCTTGCCGTCATGATCCACAACTAGCACGTGATTTGCGCTCGTTTCCATGACATCTTTAACAGTGCCAATAAACTCGTCTGCTTCGCTATAAACTTCCATGG
>NZ_CAKPYL010000032.1 GCF_934202865.1 uncultured Fenollaria sp.
GGTTGGAACGATATGGTTGAAGCAACAAACAGCCATGAGTTTATCAGAAGATATAAAGAAGATATATTGAAGAGATTGGAAGAAGACTGGTTATTAATAAAATAATTTAATCACATTCAATAAAAGAAGGATAGAGAAAATAAAATCTCTATCCTTTATATTTTGCAAAAACTATTCTATAATCTTTCTACCTGAGAAAAGACTATATTTATTACTTGATCTAAGATATCTTTAGGGCATTTCTCGACAAAAACATTCTCTCTTGCATTAAGGTCCAATGATTTAATGTGTTCACATAAAATGACGCCAGTAGTTTGAGCCTAATATCTAATGGAACGTGTAAAGGGAATTTGTTATCTGTATTAGTTATTGGACATAGTATTGCCAAATTTGTGTTTTTGTTAAAAACCTTGTTACTTATAACGAGGGCTGGTCTAAATCCAGCTTGTTCATGTCCCTTTTGAGGATTGAAACTTAGTTTTATGATATCACCTTGTTCTACCATATTTCTTTACCCTCGGCTTCGCCCCAGTCTATTTCTTCGGGCTTATAATCTCCGTTATATCCATTAAAAAGTTCAATTATGTTCTTTCTTTTATTATGTTTTTTTATTATAAGCTTATCATCTTCCTTTACTACAGCTAGTTCTTCATTTTCACTCCATCCTAGTTCATTAAGCAAGAACTTTGGAAGTCTTATTCCTTGGCTGTTACCCCATTTTTGTAAAGTAATCATAATTACACCTCCATATATTATGTATATATATAGTATATACTTTTTATCTTGACTTGTCAATATATTTTTGTTTGCCAAAAATTATGTAATGACGAGTGAAATAATAGATTTATTTACATTGAAACGAGCCTTAGGCGCAAATCGAATGCGAAAAAAAGCTAATATTTAAAAAATATTAGCTTACCATCCCTTGACGATCATCTTTAGGTTCAATCATCGCTTTAACAACTTCCTTTCGTTCGTGTGCTTCAAAAGAACATCTTATACATCCTTTCTTAGCGATCTTCCTTTGTAGATTCATCCATATGTCCTTCATTGTTTAATTTTCACCTTGAAAAGAAAAGTAATTCTCCTTTTACAGAGATAAATGAATGTCTTTTCATAGTCGTGACTTTTTTACACATGTCATCTACCATCGTCATAAATATTAAATTTTATTTGTAAATTACCTCCACTAATAAATATCTTATTCTTCTTATATAAGAATTAAGAGAATATGATTAAACAAGCACTTTAGTAGCTATTGCCACTTAAGGTTCATCTAATTTAGACTTTATTTACCTTTGATCCACCCACGGCTCTCAAATAGTAAAAGTTAAGCCATTCATTCCTTGCTAAAATATTTAGCTTCGTATCTATATTAAGTCAAGGGATGGAGCTAATTTTCTTTAGATAGAATTATCTTTCTTCTATCTTGGTTACATTATAGCACGGTAAATCGATTTTGTCAAGTACTTTTTTAAAAATCATACTTTAGTAGTATGTATGCATCTACATTGATATAATTTTAGGGAAATGGGTAGATATACACAAAGGGGTGTTTATATGGCAATTAACACGGAAAGTCGCATTATTGACACGTTTAATGACATGCTCGAGCGTATGCCTTTTGATAAAATTACGGTTACGGCTCTGATTAAGGAGTGCCAAATTAGCAGAAATACTTTTTATTATCACTATAAAGACATTTATGAGGTTTTGGATGAGTCACTTTCTATTTGGCTTAAGGTGCGTATCGAGTCGACTTCGGCGCAGTCGTGGCAGGACGTTGCCAAGGCGATACTTTACTCGTGCCTTGAGCACAAGAACAGGATTTACAATGTTTATAACTCTCTATCGCGTGACCAAATTTGCTTTTATGTATTTGAGAGGATTGCTTCAACCGTCTCTATGTACATGGAGGAGTATGTGCGATTAGCGGGTGGAAGCATATACCGCGCGCAGCTTGCTAGCGAGATGATTACCTATACTTTAGGTGGTTTTTTCATGAAATTTATGTGGAATGACATGCAAGATGATATTGAGGAGGAAGTTGATAAGCTTGGCGTAATCTTTGACGAAATGATTGCTAATTTCTGTGGAGTTTTTAGTACAGTTAGATAAATATGGAATAATATTTTTGTGTTCACTTGATGAATTAAGAGATTTTTTGCAGATTGCTATTGATTTATTTATAATTATGGCAATGGATGTATAGATAAAATTTATAATCACGGCAAAGCTATTGACATATTTATAATAGTGGCAGTTAAATTAAAAATCTTCCTACAGTAGACAATATAGTTTATTGAAGGGAGATTTTCATTTAAGTGTTATATAGAATTTATGGGTATATATTGAGTATAATATTATGAATTATGATACTTACGAGGGAGGATTTATGATAGAGATTTTGAAAAAATCATTGCTATTTAAAGGAATGAAGAGTGAAGAAATCGATGAATACTTGAAGTTTGCAAAGGCTAGCGTAAAAAACTATAAGCGTGGTGAGAGCATATTCATGGCTGGTGATTACGCCACTGAGCTTTACATCTTGCTATCTGGTGAAGTTGCTGTTGAGAACATCACTCTAAGCGGTAAGAAAACTATAGTCAACGTCTTTGACAAGCCTGGCACTGTGTTTGCTGAGGTGTATCTATACATAGATGAGGCTTTGCATCATAGCGCAAGTGCTACAAAGGATAGCTCGCTTCTTGCTATAAAGAAAGAATATATTGTTGATCAAAACCATAATTATAAGGTTCTTATAGATAATATCATCAGTATACTTGCAAACAAAGCCTACTACCTGAACAAGAAGCTTATGATATGTACAGCTAAGTCTATTCGTCATAAGATTATCAACTACCTTCTGATTAATGACGAGGGAGACTTCCTTAGGCTGCCATTTACAAAGACTGCTTTTGCAGAATTCTTAAGCGTACCAAGGCCATCTCTATCAAGAGAGCTGTCGCAGATGAAAGATGAGGGGCTTATCGAAGAAAGAGCTAATAAAATATATTTTTCTAGAGCAAAGCTAGAAGATTTATTATAGAAAAAAACCATTGAACAGAGCTTATCTGAACAATGGTTTTCTTTTGTTAAATATTCTTATGCAAAAATGTTAAATATTCTTATGCAAAAAACTTTGCTAGATCTTCATCAACGCTTGAGTTTGGAGCTATGCCAAACTTTTCTACTAGTATATTAACGACATTGCCTGTTAAGAAAGCTGGTAGTGTTGGTCCAAGATGTATGTTTTTTACGCCAAGTGAAAGCAGTGCAAGTAAGACTATGACAGCTTTTTGCTCGTACCACGCGATATTGTAGACTATAGGCAAGTCATTGATATCATCAAGGCCAAAGGCATCCTTAAGTGCTAGTGCTATCATCGCTAAGCTGTAAGAGTCATTACATTGACCTGCATCCAATACTCTTGGTATACCTGCTATGTCTCCAAGATTAAGCTTGTTGTAGCGGTATTTTGCACAGCCAGCAGTTAGTATTACAGTATCTTTTGGAAGTTTTTCAGCAAATTCTGTGTAGTAGCTTCTCCCTTTTTGTCTTCCATCGCAGCGCCCATGACAACAAATCTTTTGATTGCTCCTGATTTAACTGCATCTACAACTTTGTCTTTAAGTGCAAGAACTTGATTGTGCGCAAAGCCTCCTACTAGCTCACCTTCTTCGATTTGAACAGGTGACTTGCATTTTTTTGCATGTTCAATGATTTCTGTAAAGTCTTTGTGACCGTTCTCGTCAGCTTCAATGTGCTTGCATCCTGGGAAGCCCGCAGCTCCAGTTGTGTATATTCTATCTATATAATCAGTTTTTGGTGGAACTATGCAGTTAGTCGTAAACAGTACCGGTCCATTAAATTTTTCAAACTCTTCTTTTTGCATCCACCAGCTATTGCCATAGTTACCGATGAAGTGCTTGTACTTTTTAAACTTCGGATAGTAGTGTGCAGGTAGCATCTCGGAGTGAGTGTAAACGTCAACACCACTGCCTTCTGTTTGTTCAAGCAGCATCTCAATATCCTTTAAGTCATGGCCGGATATAAGTATACCAGGTTTATCGCTAACGCCGATATTAACTTTTGTAATCTCTGGGTTACCATAAGTTTCAGTGTTTGCCTTATCAAGTAGAGCCATGGCCTTAACGCCGTACTCACCAGTTTTTAATACAGTTTCATATAGTTCGTCAATTGGGATCTCTACATCGATGAATCTTGCAAGAGTTTTTTGTATGAAGATATCAACACTTTCATCGTCATAGTTAAGAGTGTTAGCGTGCTTCATATACGCACTCATACCTTTGATACCGTATGTGGCTAGCTCTTTAAGAGATCTTTGATCTTCATCCTTAGTTACTAAAACGCCAACGATCTCAGCCAAAGCCATAAGCTTAGCTCTGTCCTTGTCAGAGTAAAGACTTAGCTTATTTAGCTTCGATTTATCTTTTAGCTTAGAAATAAGCTCATCTTTAGCTACTATAGTTTTGATAACTTGATTAAGTATCATGTCCAAGTCAAAATTTGCATTAGTGATAGTTATGAACATGTTATAAGTAACCATGTGATTGTACTTTTTATCTATAGCGTAGTTTTCACCTCTAAGATTATTTAAAACATCACACAGTAGTTTAGTTGTATAAACAAGTAGGTCTTGGCCAATGGCAACATCTGCCTTTTTACCGCAGACACCAGCCTTAGTACAACCCTTGTTGTTTAAAGTTTCTTGACATTGATAACAAAACATAATTAGCCTCCTTTATTCTATATTATTTCGTTTCATTTCAAATAAATTGTATACTTAAAAATATTATATTTCTGTAACATATCTTACACCATAAGAAATATTTATATAAAGATTCATAATTAGATAAGTTCTTTATAGCAATATTTACTAAATCAAGAGCCATCTATTGTGATACAATATAGATATACGAGACACAGGAGGCGGCATACATTGGCATATATAGATAAAATTTATATTGATGGCAAAGAGGCATTGATTTATTTATGATAATGGTAGGGGATATATAGATAAAATTTATAATCATGGCAAAGCTATTGACAAATTTATAATAATGGCGATGAAAGTATAGATAAATTTTATGGATTTCGGGTATATATATACTGGTGATAATTATGAAGATTGAAATAAAAGAAAGAGCAGCGGCAAGACTTAATGAGCTTGGCGTTAAAGAGTACGAGGACAAAGCCCTGCGCATAAGGCTACTGAACTACTCATGAAGAGGCGCCGTTTATGGCGTGACTTTGGATAAGTTACATGACAACGATATAGTGATTGATGTGGGTGGCTTTAGGGTTTGCGTGAACAAGAATATGGATTATATTGAGAAATTTACGATTGACTACTCTAATAACCCATTAGCGAAGGGATTCCAGGTTTATATTGATTAAAAAACAAGGGCATATGGTTTAGACCATATGCCCATTCTTATGTGTTCTTATTATTAATTTAGTGATACTTCTGGATTATCCTTATCAAGTATATGCACTGATACTTCCGCATTCAAGTACTTTGTAAGATTTTCCTTCAAAAACTCAAGAGCTCCTTCAAGTGCGTCGTACCTATCTGGGTCAACGAGCTCCATAATCATGAAAGCGTTCTTAGTATCTTCAGTAATCATCGTTCTGATGCCATCACGCCAGTTAAAGCATCTGCAGATAGCGCCCTTGTCGTCCTTGTAGCAAAGTTCGCCAGGATAAGTCTCAGATGGATCCTCGCCGATAGCTTGGAATTCGTCGTCGCCTTCAGTGATAGTTAGTCTCAAGTCGCCAACGAACTTGTCCGAGTCCTCAGCACCGCATGGTAGCGCGTACTTAAGCGATGCAGCGTTGTAGATGTCAACCAAAGTGTTGATCGAGCCAACGATGTTGCCCTTAGAAAGTCTCTTTAGAAGCGCTTCAATCGAGCATCTCGCGCCCTTCTTAGTCTTGAACTTCTTGTACGCCTCTCTCCAAACAGCAATTTCTTTATTTTCGCTAAGCTGGCCAGCTACAAGATATTTTTCCGCTTCGTCGTTCGCATCAAGCAGCATCTTTTTTACTTCAATCGGGCTTTCGTCCGAATTTTCCATGTTCTTCACAAGAATTACCCCAAGCTTCGCCTCAGGAAATAATTCAAAAAAGCTTTTGTCCGCTATAAATTTACTCATTTCTTCCTCCTTATTTATTTTTTCTTATCGTCATTATAACATAAAGGGGGAATATTTGCAAAACCATGTTAATGGATTTGCCAAAACACTTCACATTCAAATTGTTTATAGAACTCGTTCGCTTCTCGGCAATACTCGAGTATGACATATACACTCCGTTTGCCTCAAAGCTCCACTTCGTCCTATAATTCAATTTGCTCTGTGAAGTTTAGTATTCGTAATTATATATAAAACACTTTTCTATGTCCATTTGATTTGCAAAATGAAAAATAGGGGGAAATTTCCCCTTATTTTTCAATGAGTTTATAAATTCAAACTATTTTCATCCAATAAAAAATCATACAAACTAATGCTTACTATGCCATTTTCATCTCTTTGTGGTTTTATTACGTCTTTAACTATAATTATTTTCTTGAAAGAGTCATTGATATTTAGAAGAGAATTCTTCTCTTGCTTTATCTTTTTCTCTGTAGCTAAGCTATATGCCGACTGTATATAATATTTGTGACTTCCTTTGTTTGCGATGAAATCAACTTCTAGACGCTTTTTCTCGAAATTACCATCTTTATTCTTTTCTTTTGTCTCAACCATGCCTACATCAACCTGAAAGCCTCTTGCTCTAAGCTCGTTGTAGACAATATTTTCCATTAAATGAGTTTCTTCAATTTGTCTAAATTCGAGCTTGGCATTTCTTAGGCCAATATCTTCAAAGTAGTATTTAAGCGGAGTTCCAATGTATTTTCTGCCCTTGACGTCATATCTATTAGCTTCATTAATCAAAAAACATTCTTTCAGATAATTAATGTAATTTTTTATAGTGTTCATGCTTATATCTGATTTTAATGAGCTTTTGAAAGTGTCTGCAATTTTCGATGGATTTGAAAGAGAGCCAACGCTTGAGGCTAAAACTTTAATTAAATCGTCCATCTCTTGCAATTTTTCAATATTGTAACGCTCCTTGATATCTTTTAAATAAGTTTCCTCGAATAAATTTTCAAGATACTTAACCTTTTGCTCATCACTTTTCATAGTGGCAACAAGAGGCAGACCGCCATAAACCATGTATTCAGAAAGGCCCTCGTACTTGTCGCCGTCATAAACTTGCATAAACTCTTTAAAACTAAGAGGGTATATATGGATCTCGTCACCGCGGCCGCGAAATTCAGTGATTATGTCCTTCGATAAAAATTTCGAATTGCTTCCAGTTACGTAGATGTCAGCGTTTTTTATGTGCAGTAAAGAGTTAAGTACTTCTTCAAAATCATTAAGCATTTGCACTTCATCCAAGAAGATGTAGTAATTATCATTATCAACGATAGATTCTTCAATAAAATCAAGTATAGTATCTGGGTCTCTATATTGTTTATTCTTTCTTTGATCTAAGGAAATTTCAATTATGTGATCTTCACTAATATTGTTTTCTAGTAAATAGCTCTTAAATATTTCAAACAATAGATAAGATTTTCCACTTCGTCTAAGCCCTGTTATAACCTTAATTAAGCCATTATGCATCCTTACTATCAAATCATTTAAGTACTTGTCTCTTGAAATTCTCATTAATATCACCTCCATAAATATGGTTAATACCCTTACTTATCTATATTATAATAGATTAAGAGAGCGTAGTCAATATGCAAAATGAAAAATAAGGGGAATTTTCCCCTTATTTTTCAATGAGCTCGGTCCACAAAAAAAGCGCAGCACTCGCTGCGCTTAATCCATTTACAAAATTTATCTATTTATCTATCCAAGTTATTATAAAAATCATCCACGCTTCTTGCTTCATCGTCTTGGTAGCGTCTTGGTCTATCTGTGTAGTCATAGCCATCATCATCGTAGATGTCGTAGTAGTCGTAGTCTCTGACTACATTTCCTGTTCTAAACTCGTATTGGTTTGTGTAGTCGCACATCGTTACTTGTGAGTAGACTGATGAGTAAAGTGTTCCGATGATCCAAGGTATTGTTGTTATAGCCATGATCCAAGGGGATCTTAGTCCTGTCGCAAGTAGCGCTATAACGACTGTTGCAAGGCCCGCGATAACTGCAATGCCTATGATGATCAAAAGCATTTTGCCAATCCAGTTGAATAAGAATCTATTGGCAAGTCCAAAGCCTGTGCTGATGCATGTACCTATGCCGATGTACTTATTTGTAGTAACTAGGTAGTGCGCAAAGCTTCCTGCTATGCTGATGTAGATGCTTAGTAGAGTTACAATTATGGCTGCGAGTGCCATAACTGTTTCGTTAGAATCGCTTATACCAGCAAATATTGGCAAAATTATAGCTGCTACACCTGATATAAGTCCAAATACTATGGCTATGGCGATGGACTTGATAAACTTAATAAATACTGCCTCTGACACGTCTTTAAAGCCTCTATCCATCTTGAATATCCACTTATTAACGTGTGTAACGAAGGCGATGCCTATTAACTGAATCAATATACCCATGGCAATGAAGCTTAGCATCATAAGTACTGATGATCTTGTTACGCTCATAACTCTCTTAAAATCATCTTCTCTTATGCTTCTTTTTAAATTGCCCACGCCTTGCATAACGTCTTCAAAACTTTCTGCCTCATCAAGCTCTTTTAAGGAGCTATCGAGCTCGTCTGACATAACGTCATCACTATATTTATAGCCTTCTTTCAAAACGTCTGATGAAATTTGCATTATAGATCCAACGTTTATTGCTACAAATCCGCCTATAAGCAAGATGTAGACAAGTGCGAAGCAAAGAAGCGCCTTGATATTATTTTTAATATAGCTGTTTGTCGCTTGAAATACTTCGGAGACGCCACTTGCTCTGCCGCCCTTTCTCTTCGGATCAAACTCTTCATATACAAAATTGTCGTTCATATTATCCCTCCTTAGAAGGCCCAGTTGCCTTCCTCAAATATTTTGTATTCCTTACCGTCTTTATACCCAATTATCTCAGTTGTTTCATCACCAATCATAAAATCGACATGAATTTTGCTGTCGTTAATACCATTTGCTAGTAATTCTTCTTCGCTCATGGCAGCGCCGCCCTCCACGCATGTTGGGTAAGCAGCTCCGAAAGCTAGATGGCAAGATGCGTTTTCGTCGAATAGTGTTGAGTAGAATAATTTTTTACTATTGCTAATAGGTGAGTCGTTTTGCACAAGGGCCACTTCGCCTAACATACAAGCGTTTTCATCTGTAGCGATTAAATCTTCTAATAATTTTTGATTCTTTTCTGCCTTTACTTCAACGCATTTACCATTCTCAAAGCGAAGAGAGAAGTTCTCAACTAATTTACCTGATAGTGACAATGGTTTTGTCGCGTAAACAATACCATTAACCCCATCTCTCTTAGGTGCGGAGAAGATTTCTTCTGTCGGGATGTTGGCTGTGAAGCGAACACCTGTCTCGCTCATGGATGAGCCGCCTATCCATAGGTGATTCTTTGGCATCTCTATAGTAAGGTCTGTACCTAATTTTGATCTGTAATGTAATTTTTCAAATTGCATTTCGTTTAAGTACTTAGCTTTTTCTTGTATAGTATTTTCAAAATCGTCCCAAGCATTGTCTGGGTCTGCTCCGTCGACTCTAACTATCTTAAATATTAAGTCCCAAAGCTCTTCGATGCGCTTTTCTTCAGGCGCGTCTGGAAGCACCTTATCTGCCCAAGCCTTTGATGGCACGGCAACGACGCACCATGGGTTTATGTCGTTCATAGTGTACTTTTGGAATGGTTTCATCAGATTTGCGTTCACACTGCGCATTAGTTTTATTCTCTCAGGGTCAACGTCCTTCATTAGCGATGGATTTGGCGCAGCAACTGACAAGAAGCCCGCCTTTCTCTCTGCAAAATCAAGCATCATATTAAGCTTCCACTCGGGTGCGTGCTTGATCGCCTCTTCACTCATCATCATCGCGCTCAATCTGTTGCACTCGTCGTCTTGTATCCTTACAATTACTTCGCTTGCGCCTCTTTCGTAGGCAAGTTCAGTTAAAAGTCTAACGAAGTCCATCGCCTCAGTTGATGTATTTATCACGAGTGGCATGCCTTTTTGCACGTTTATGCCCCTCTCGATAACGACCTTCGCGTAATTCCTTAACTTATCTTCAAAATTCATTTTGTCCTCCTTTGCGATTAAAGTATTAAATACTCTCTACTTATGATATAATATATTATACCATATATATTAAGAATATGTAAATGGAGGCGCCATGAAAAGTTTTAGAGATTTAATAATTTTAGACGATATGAATTTAGTTCTTGCTTGTGACAGCGCAGCAGGGATAGGCGAGAAGCCATGTGATGAAGTTTTTGCTGACATAGAAATGGTTTCATATTATGCAGCTTTCGTGCCCATAGCCGAGCTATTATGCGTAAGAAGCGTGCCAATGGTCTTGGTCGACACGCTTTGCAACGAGAGAGAGCCATATGGCGAGAAAATCATTCGCGGCATCAAAAGGGCGATGAAGGACGCGGGGCTTGACGAGGGAGATGGTTTTACTGGATCGACTGAAGAAAACTTCGTGACAAAGATGACAGGGATAGGCGTCACAGTCTTAGGACGCGGCCTTGATATACGCGAGGCGCAAAAAGGCGATGCAGTCTACGCCATCGGCAAGGCGCTAGTGGGCAAGGAGCTAATTAAGTATCGTGACAAGGCCATGAGCATGAGTGATTATATATATTTAAAGGAGCAAGACTATATTCATGACATAGTTCCAATCGGCTCAAAGGGCGCGGCGCATGAACTAGCTGAGATTGAGGCACACGCGGGACTTAAGGCGCGCATCGTGAATCACGACTTTGATCTATATGCATCGGGCGGGCCATCGGCCATGTGCCTAGTCACAATGAAGCCTGATGACTTTAATAAATTAAATTTAAAAAAGGACGTAAATTTGTTAGCTTTTATGGAGTAAATGGGTATAAATGTATGAAGAGTACTAGGAGGCGAGTCAATTGAAGAAATTTAGATTCTTAACAATTTTTTCTGTCATAGTTATGTCCATGGCAGGATTTAACGCGCATGCAGCGAGCGAAAATAAAATGACTTACAAGATGAATCTCAAGGAGGACGCGATGTATGTGGACGTCAAGATTGAGACGGAGCACACAGGCTTTAAGTTTGCGATCGATGTGCCGGATGGAGCTGAGGTCTACGATGTAGATGGCAAGAGCCTTAGAGACAATTTCCTTTCGGGAACGAAATACATCTTTGACTTTAACGGCGGCGACAAAGAAGTCTCATACAAGATCAAGGGTCTTCCAAAAGCTTTTAAAAGGGCCGATGGTTTTGTCTTTGGCTTGTATCGTTCGTTTAACACGCACATCAACACCATTGAGCTATCCTACGAGAGCGTTTACTTTGACGAGCCGGTATATGAACTATTTACTTCAAAGGGCCTTAACGCTACTTTTGAAGATGGCAAGACTGGTCTTTACGAGATAGACGAGCCCATTGACATAGCTATAGGCATTAAGTATCCGAAGAATGAGTTCGTGAACGCGCCTTATTTGGACATGGACTACGATGACTACCGTAATGACGAGCTGATGAGAACGCAAATTACTCGCATTGACAAGCCGGGCATCTCTGAGCTAGTGCTTAAGGGGCTTATAGCTGTCGCGCTTATAGCGTTTATCATCGTCGGCTTTTTGATGACAAAGAACCAAAGATTTAGAAATAAATTTAGAATAAAGAAAAGATACGAAGAAAAGGAAAGAAGCGGCAAAACTTTCGACATAAAGGAGCTTGATGAGTACATTTACTTGATCTACCAATTTTACGATACGAAGGAAGATAAGGTCGCTAGCTACTTAGGCGTGGACGAGACTGACAAGCTTGTCGAGGAAAAACTAAATGCTTCGTATGAAATGCTATTAAATAAGGGATATATAGAGAAGGAAGACTCGGATTACAGCGTGGCTCTAACAAAGAAGGGCAGGCTGAAACTTGAGGAAATACTTATCAAGAAGGAATATTTACTCGGTCAAGACGATATTTCAGATGAGGAAGAGAAATTTTTAAGATTGTTCAGGTGATTTAGGTGAAGGTACTTAGCTCAGGAGGCGTAATTATCAATAACAATTTAATATTACTTTTGAAGAAGTACAACGGCGACTATGTATTACCGAAGGGCAGAATCGAGCGCGGCGAAAGCATTGAGGAGGCTGCACTTCGCGAGGTAAAGGAAGAAAGCGGCATCACTGGCGAGATTAAAAAATACTTAGGCAAGATCGATTACTCTTTCATTAACAGGATGAGAAACATAAGGATTGACAAGACGGTACACTTCTTTTTGATGTCAACAAAGGACACGCACACTAAGCCTCAGAGCATGGAAGGCTTTAAGACGGCGAAGTTCTACGAAAGAGAAGAAGCGATTAGCCTTATGAAATATAGTCAAGAAAGAGAAATTATTAGAAAAGCCATAGAAGAGTACGACAGAGAGAAGAATGAGGAGAGGAAATGAGTTTTTCACAAAAAGCTAAGGACGAAGCGGCAAAGCTGATGATCACGGACGAAGACACATCCCTAGCTGAGCTTATGGCCTACGTGAGATACGTCTCATCCATTAGCTTCATATCAGGCAAAGTGGCCGTTTCATTCAGAGTGCAAAAGGCGGCGCTTGCGAGAAGGATTTTTACAGTAATCAGAAATTTATACGATACAGACCTTGACGTGGACATCTCAAAGATGACGCAGCTCAAAAAAATGAACATCTACACGATCGTCCTAAACGATACGGATATAGTTATGCAGATGTTTAAGGACACGCGCATGGAAGGCTTTTTGGACGTGAACAAGATTCCGAAGGCAGTCAAAGAGAGTGACGATATGAGGCGGAGCTACTTAAGAGCGGCCTTCTTGGCAGTCGGCTCCATCACTAATCCAGAGCGCGGCTACCACCTCGAAATGCTTTTCGAAAGCGAGTTCGAGGCAAATGAGGTCAAGGATCTAATGAATGTTTACGGTCTTGGGGCGAAGTACGTCAAACGCAAGGAGAACTACATCACTTATCTAAAGGGCGCCGAAGAAATTTCAGATTTTCTCACAGTTATAGGCGCGATGAGGGCAGTGCTTAGCTTTGAGAATATAAGGGTAGTTAAGGACGTAAGGAACAATGCCAATAGACGGACCAACTGCGAAACAGCCAATATACAGAAGACGGTCGACGCATCGACAAGGCAGGTAGCTGATATAGAGTATATCGACGAGATGATAGGCCTAGATGCATTGCAAGCTGATTTAAAAGAACTGGCTATACTTAGACTGAACAATAGAGACGCCTCACTTGCAGAGCTTGGCAGGCTTATGGAGCCAGAGCTTGGCAAATCGGGCGTGAACCATAGACTTAAAAAACTTGCTGAAATGGCAGAAAATTTACGAATAAATGAGGAGAATTAATATGAAGAGAACCATAGTTACAAACAACGACTACGTTAGAGACAAATACAAAGACGATTTCGACATGATCTATGTTGATAAAGTCGATAATTATACAGGCGTTTTACTTAAGGCAAGAGACCTAATTCACGAAGGATATAAACTCTTAACACATCCATTGTCAGGATCAGTTAAGCCGAACGAAACACCATTTAAGACAATTATTTTGGAAAAGGGTACAGGACTTGACCAAGACGGACTAATCATCTTGGAAGAAGCAATCGGAACCATTAACAAATTTTTAAACATCGAGAAAACACCCGATTACAACGAGCGCGTCATCGACGACTGCAAAGTCATAGACCTTTCCATCATAGACAACACAATCAATTTAAGAAGTTCAATCTAATGAAAGAGTTTTATATTGAAGATATGACCAGTCAGCTAAGGGGCGTTGCAAAGTCCGAGGGACTGGTCTATTTTATTAAAGGAGCCGTGCTTGGCGATACAGTCACAATTACGAACGAAGTGAAGAAGAAGAGCTTTATCGAGGCAGATGTCATGGAAATAGTCTCGCCATCGGAGTTTCGTGTGGACGGGGCAAGTGATGAAGCGATTTTATCTGGACTTTCTTATGAAAAAGAATTCGAGTGGAAGGTCAATGGACTTAAGATGAACCTTAAGAAGATGGCTGGGATTGACGTGGATGTAGAAGAATATATGGCGAAGACTTTAACACACTATAGGGACAACACACAGGTCAAAGTCGCTCGTGGATATAATGGTGGGGTAGCCATCGGTTATTTCGAAGAAGGCACAAATACTGTTGTCGACTCAGAAGAGATGCTTTACATGAATAAAGAAGCGCTAAAAGTTTATCAGGGAGTCAGAAAATTTGTAAAAGAAAATTATAAGGGCTACGACTGGAAATCAAAGAAAGGCGATATCAAGGACATAGTTTTTAGAAATAACGAAAAAGATGAGCTGATGATCACCTTCGTATCGCACGATGATATTATGATCGATATCGAAAAATTAAAAGCAGCCATCGATATGAAGAGGGTCAAATCCATTTACCTAAACATAAACGATAAGTCAGACAAAGTGCTTTACGGAAGGAAATTTACTAAGCTATATGGCGAGGACTTTTTAAGCGTAAATATCTTGGGACTTGATTTTAAAATATATCCGCAAACATTTTTGCAAGTGAATTTAGAGATGATGGACATTTTGTATAAGAAGGCACTAGAGTATCTAGGAGACACATCACAAATGGACGTACTTGAGCTGTACTCAGGCATAGGCACGATAAGCTTATGCGTAGCGAAAGAAGCAAAATCCGTCACAGCAGTCGAAGTAGTAAAGGCCTCAGTTAAAAGCGCAGACGAAAACGCTGAGACAAATGGTATAAAAAACGCAAAATTCATACACGCCAAAGCCGAAGACGCGATAAATAGAGTCTTGAAAGAAAAAAGATACGATGCAGTCATCGTCGACCCGCCGAGAAAGGGCCTCGACAAAAAAGTGGTAGAGATGCTAAAGACGAGCGGTATAGAAAAGATTGTATACATCAGCTGTAACCACGCAAGTTTAGCGAGAGATATCGCCTTGATGAGTGGGGTGTATAAGGTAGATAAAGTAGCCGCAGTTGATATGTTTGCCCGCAGCCCTCACGTGGAGACAATCGTGTTGCTTTCCAAACTAGATTCAAAGAAATATATTAGTGTAGAACTTCCGATGGATGATATGGACTTAACAAGTGCCGAGAGTAAAGCAACCTATAAACAAATTCAAAACTATGTTTTTAAGAAGTTTGGATTTAAGGTATCTAATTTATATATAGCACAAGTAAAAGAAAAATGTGGAATTAAAGAAAGAGAAAATTATAATAAACCTAAAAAAGAAGACTTAAAACAACCAATTTGTCCAATAGAAAAAGAAGAGGCAATAAAAGATGCGTTTAGATATTTTCAGATGCTCTAATAGATGTTCGCTAAAGCTAAAATTTCAAAATTAGTATTTGAAAATGTTTAAGTTTAGTATCCTGTTAATAATTAAATATTGAATAGAGTAAGTCTATTTTAGCAATAGGTGAGCAATATTATATAAATATAAATTATCAGAATATGAAATTGATTTTTCGAAGAAAAGATTAAGCCTATGGAATAATGTTAAAGTTAAAAAAATAGTGAAAGGATGGATAAAATGCGATTATCGAAGATAAAGATTAAAAACTACAGATTGCTTATTGATGCCGAATTGGATGTCGATGCAAAAACAACCCTTATTGTTGGCAGGAATAATACGGCCAAGACTTCCTGTAGTAACTGTATCAACACCGTGATACAAGGAAACGATTTTTCATATAATGATTATCCTATATCAAAGCGAGAAAACCTCTACAACCTGTTTTTTCAGTTCATGGAGAAAAAATTGAGTTATGAAGATCTCTGCAGAGGAATAGAACCTATTTCTATAGAGTTTGTAGTTGATTATTCATTGGATGATCAAGATACAAAAT
>NZ_CAKPYL010000033.1 GCF_934202865.1 uncultured Fenollaria sp.
GCTCTCATATATTGACAGAGCTCTACTAAGACTTGCTATCTTTGAAATATATGTAGAAGAAGAAATTGCTTATCAAATAATTATTAATGATATAGTAGAAATAGCTAAAAACTTTTCAGACGATAACTCATATAAATTTATCAACGCCATACTTGGTGACTACGTAAGGAATTACTATAATGAATAAGTTCACGGTAACGGGGCTTAATGACTACATAAAGGACGTTTTGGCGAGCGATTTTCTTTTGCAGGAGATATACGTTGAAGGTGAAGTGGCTGATTACAAGAAAAACAATTCGGGTCACTTGTACTTTTTGATTAAGGATGAGAGCTCAAAGATAAAGTGCGCCTTCTATTGCTATAAGAATGAAGAAGAAATCATGCTTGAGAATGGCATGAAGGTCTTTATAAAAGGAAAGATGTCTACTTACGACCAAAACAGCACTTACCAGATCAATGTTGATTACGTTGAAGAGCTTGGCATAGGTAAACTTAAAAGAGAGTTTAGAAAAACGCTTGAGAAGCTTGAAAAGGAAGGCCTTTTTGACGAAGAATTCAAACAAGAAATACCAAAGTACCCAAAAAGACTTGGCCTCATCGCTTCATCAACGAGCGCAGGCTTTAGAGATATAGTAAAGGTGCTTAGACGAAGGACAAATTTGATTGACATAATTCTATATGATTCCTTCGTTCAAGGGGATATGGCTGTAGCTAATATTAACAGTGGACTGGATTACTTCAATCAAAAGGATGATGTAGATCTCATACTTATAGCTAGAGGCGGTGGAAGTTACGAAGAGCTAGCTGTTTTTAACGACGAGAGCATGGCAAGAAAGATATTCGCGTCAAAGATACCTGTTATGACAGCCGTTGGTCACCAGATAGATAGCTTTATAGCGGACCTTGTTGCAGACAAAAGATGCGCGACGCCATCTGAAGCGGCTGAGATTATATCAAAGTACTATTATGAACTGCCAGATTTACTAGATCAAAATATATTGCAGATAAGCTTTTTAATGAATCACTATATTTCAAGTGAAGAAGCCAATCTAAAGAATAAACGAGATTTGATTAATAGCTTAAACACCAAAACTCTAATTGATAATTTTTATTCAAAGACAAATAATCTTATGATATTAATTAAAAAAGAGATGGATAAGTATATTTATGCTAAGGAGAAAAAAGTTGATATGCTCGCTTCAAGGCTAATTTATTCTTCAGTAAGTAAAAGGATAGACGAAGCAAATAACACTATTGACAAGAGAATTGTTAATATCCATCAAGCTATGAACAATAAACTAAGCGCAATGACGGAGGATTTGCAAAAGTTTAAGCTAAGGCTTACCATAAACGATATTTACAAGACTTTAAGAAGAGGTTACTTCTTAGTAAGTGATTTAGATAATAAGACCATAAAAGATGCTAATGATATCAAGGAAGGTATGGATATATTTATTAAGTCGTACAACAGCAGTATTAAAGCTCATGTTTTGGAGGTAAATAATGACATTAAATTATGAAAAAACTTTAGATAACTTAGATGATATTCTTGAAAAATTACAAAGTCAAGAGCTAAGTTTGGATGAAAGCATAGATGAATTTGAAAAAGCAGTTAAATTATACAAAGAATTGAATAAAAAATTAAGTGAAGCTAAGATGAAAATCAAAAAGATTGAGATAGATGACTTAAATCTATCAAAAGAAATTGATTATGACGTTGAAGACAATGATTTTGAGACTATAGACTCATTCAAAGACTTTGGCGAAGTGCACGACGATGACTTGGACTACGACGATGATGAATATTAATGCATTTAAAGAGGCCTTTGACAAGAGGCTTCCTATGGAACTAAAGCCATATCTTAATTACGATGTCATCTCGGAGGCCATAGAATACGCTTCATACGACGCGGGTAAGAGGCTTAGACCCTTTATCCTATATAGCCTTGGGAATGAGCTAGAGCTTGATAAGAAGCTAATAAACGCCTTTGCGGTAGCACTTGAGCTAATACACAACTACTCCTTAGTTCATGATGATTTACCAGCTATGGATAATGATGATTACAGACGAGGTAAATTTACAGTTCACAAGAAATATGGTGAAGCAAACGCAATTTTGTGTGGCGACGCACTTTTGAACCTATCTATGGAATATTTAGCTCATAAGCTTAGAGACAATGACAATAAAAATATCTTAAAAGCAATGAGCTATATGTACAGGTCATCAGGCGTTAAAGGCATGATACTTGGTCAGTCAGAAGACATTCGCATGGAAAGTGGCGAGACAGGCACATATACTTACGATGAGTACAAGACAATGATACTTAATAAAACAGGAAGACTATTTAATATAGCTTTTCTAGTTCCATGTATTTTGGCTGATAAAGATGAAGACACAATGAAAAATGTTTTAATCTTCTCTAGGCTATTCGCAATGAGCTTTCAAATAAAAGATGACCTAGATGATCTGAATGAAAATAAAGAGATAGATGGCAACAATATACTTAAGTTTCACTCACTAGAAGAGTCAGAAGAGATACTTGATGAAAACCTTAAGAAGATGAAGGCGATACAAGCTAAGCTTAATTATGAAACAACAAAGTACTCATTAGAATTAATTAAATAAGATATATCTAAAACATATTGATTATCGAATCAGTATGTTTTTTTTATTTTCTTAAGTTGATTTTTAATCTCCATGTGATATAATATTTATAGATATAAATTTGCACGGAAGGGGATATGAATCATGAAAAAGAATGCCATCATATCATTTTGTCTTATAATGCTATTATTAATAGCATCGATTTTTTCTTACAATTTCTATATTAACACTAAGACTAATGACATAAGGACAATATATTTAAAAGAATTGGAGCATAAAGAATTTAATTTAAGCAAAGAGGATTACATAGAAGATTTTAACTTCGCATACAATACTTTGAAAGAGCATTATCCATTTTTTGAAGTTAATAAAAAATTATATGGCGTTGATTGGCTTGCTAATAAAGAGAAGTATGAAGCATATATTGCAGAATCAAAAAATGATGCAGACTTTTTTACTAGAATGACTTATGTTTTAGGCGAGATTCATAATCGGCATACTCACTTAATGCCTACTGAATTGGGGATAGATTATTATATAACCTATAAATATTTTCCGATAGTTTGGTGGAGACATGATATTGCTAAAATGTATGAGAAAGACAATGTTAGAAGAAGATACAATATTAACAATGAAACAGTAAAGAGATTTGTGGATGCAAATATGAAGACAGACGATGAAGTGAATAAGACTTATTCTAATAATATTATAACAGAGAATATAATTAAAGATAAACTCGCTTATATTCGAATCAAGTCACTTATAGATTACCAATTTATCAATCAAGATAGAGAACTTGTTTATAATTATCTTGATAAGATAAATGGTTATCCTTTCTTAATAATTGATATAAGAGGTAATGGCGGTGGCGATAGCCGATATTGGACTGATTTCTTACTTCCTAAAATAATAGATAAAAAATATGAAACAAAAAATTATCTTTTTATTAAATCTGGAAAATTATATGAAAAAATCTTTAGACAGGAGCAATTTGACAATGATGTAAAAACATTTTTAGATAATTCCTCATTTAGCGATGATGTGAAAAAGATTCTTAGTAATTTTGACGGCTATACAACTTGGAATATGTCTGTTGAGCCAAGTGAAGAATCTATTCACTTCAAAGGAAAGATATATCTTTTAGTAGATAATGGAGTTTATTCTTCAGCTGAGATGCTAGCATCATTTTGCAAAGAAACTAAATTAGCTACATTAGTTGGAAGCAGAACTGGTGGTGATGGTATTGGTTTTGACCCAATGCAAGTTGACCTTCCTAATACTTCTTTTGTTTTGAGATTCTCAAATATAATGGGCGTAACAGAGTCTGGTTCTATCAATGAATTAGATCAAACAGTGCCAGATATTATTGTTCAAGAGAGTGAAGAGGACAAGACAGGTTACCTAGAAAATCAAAGGATTATAAAAGCAGTTATGAGAGATGCCGGACTTAGTAAATAGATATTGTGTTTAAAAATAAGTAATAAAGAAAAAAATATTATATTTTTATAAAAAATACTTGAAATATGAACATTTATATGATATAATTTAGTGGTTAATGAGGTAAGAGAGGTGAAATAAATGAAAAAAGACATACATCCAGAATTTAAAGAAGTAACTGTAACATGCGCATGTGGTAACACTTTCGTTACAGGCTCAACAAGAGATGAGTTAAAAGTAGAAGTTTGCTCTGAATGTCACCCATTCTTTACAGGTAAACAAAAATTTACTGAACGTGGTGGCCGTGTAGAGAAATTCAAGAAGAGATACAAAAAAGACGAAAATTAGCAGACTTTTTTCTGCTAATTTTTCATTATATAGGTGAAAAAATGAAAAAGAATTTTAAAACAAGTATAGGTGGACAAGCTTTAATCGAAGGTATACTTATGAAGGGGCCACAAATGACTTCTGTTGCCGTTAGAAAACCTGATGGTGAGATAGAAGTCAAGGTCAAAGATGAATCAGCTAAGAATAATAAGCTCATCTTCAAGATTCCATTCGTAAGAGGCATATCTAAGCTAGTGGACTCAATGTCTGAAGGCACTAAAGCTCTCTATTATTCTGCTTCTTTTTATGACGATGAAGAGGACAAAAAAGAAACTAGTAAATTTAAGGATACTTTGTTTAATATTTTTACTTTTGTTTTTTCTTTTTTTATAGCTATAGGACTTTTTGTTGTAATTCCAACATTCATAGCTAACTTCTTAAAGGATAAAATCAATAATATATTCTTACTAAACTTTGTTGAAGGCTTAATAAGGATATCTATATTTTTAATATATATTACTTTAATATCGAATCAAAAAGATTTAAAGAGAGTATTCATGTACCATGGCGCTGAACACAAAACCATCTTTGCTTATGAGAATGGACTTGATCTTACTGTTGAAAATGTGCAAAAGATGAGCAAATACCATCCAAGATGCGGAACAAGCTTCTTATTTATGGTTATGCTTGTATCAATAGTGGTGCTATCATTCTTCGGCTGGCCATCGCCAGTAATGAGGATAGTTTCAAGAATTATAGCTCTGCCACTAGTAGCTGCTATATCATACGAGATCAATAGACTCATAGGCAAGTACGACAATGTTGGCTTTTGTAGAGCTGTTGCTAAACCAGGACTTTGGCTACAAAAGATAGCTACAGTCAAGGAGCCTGACGACGATATGGTTGAAGTAGCTATAGCTGCCGTTAAAGAGGTAATACCTAATGAAGAAGGTTTGGACGCTTGGTAGTTAAAGATATAATAAGAAAAGCTTTAGCTGATATAGAAGCATCGGGGAAAAATATTCCTAATCCTATGGGTGAGATTTATATGCTTTTAGAGCATCTAAGTGGCAAGGATAAGCTGTTTTTAAGCTTGAACAAAGATTTTGAAGTTAATGAAGAAGAGTTTTTTGCACTTCTTAATAAGAGGTTAAATGATACGCCCATGGCTTACATCATAGGCAAGAAGTATTTTAGAAATATTGTTCTAAAAACTGATGAAAGAGCCTTGATACCTAGGTTTTGTACGGAAGACTTAATCGACATTGTTAATGGCTTTATAAAGCCAAGTGATAGTGTATTAGATATGTGTACAGGAACTGGAGCCATTGCTCTTGCTATAAAAGAAGAAAATCCATTAGCTGAAGTAAGCTGTTCAGATATTTCTGAAGATGCACTAAATTTAGCTAAAGAAAATGCTGAATTAAATAATTTATCCATAAATTTCATTTTATCTGATTTATTTGAGAATATTAGTGAAACTTATGATATACTTATATCAAACCCACCATATATTTCTAGTGAAGAGTATATGGGTTTAGAAAAGGATATATTTAAGGAGCCTAAACTTGCTTTAGTAGGCGGGGATTTAGGATATGAATACTACGAGAAAATCATTAGACAGGCTAGAGAAATGATTAAACGCATGATATTTTTTGAGATTGGCTACGATCAAGGAAATATTGTAAAAGATATATTAGAAAAGAATAATTATAAAGATATTAAAATCTATAAAGACCTTGAAGGTTTTGATAGATTTGTTTCTGCCTGCATTTAGGAGATGAGAAAATGTTAGAAAAATTAAATTTTATAGAAGACAAGTATAAAGAACTTGGCGAAAAGGTTATGGATCCAGATCTTTTGAAGGACATGAAAGAGTATCAAAAGACAATGAAGGAATACTCTGACTTAAAGCCAATTGTTGATAGATATAAAGAGTATCAAGGTTATTTAAATGAGCTTAAAGATACTGAAGAGATGCTTGGTGAGAACCTTGATGATGAGATGAGGGAACTTGCTAAGGAAGATTTAAAGAATTTACAAGAAAATATTGCCAAGGCTGAAGAAGACCTTAAGATTATGCTTATACCAAAGGACCCTAATGACGACAGAAACGTTATCGTTGAAATTAGAGGCGGTATAGGCGGTGAAGAGGCTGCATTATTTGCAGGAGATTTATTTAGAATGTATTCTATGTACGCCGACAAGAGAGGCTACAAAACTGAAGTCATGAGTACGAACGAAACTGGTATAGGCGGCTTTAAGGAAGTTATCTTCATGATCAATGGTAAAGGCGCTTACTCAAGATTAAAGCACGAATCAGGTGTACACAGAGTTCAAAGAGTTCCTGAAACTGAAGCCTCAGGCCGTATACACACATCAGCAGCGACTGTTGCTGTTATGCCTGAAGCAGATGACGTAGAAATTGAAATCAATGAAAATGATTTAAAGATAGACGTATATAGAGCGAGTGGACACGGCGGACAATGCGTTAACACAACTGACTCAGCTGTTAGAATCACTCACGTTCCTACAGGACTAGTTGTTACTTGTCAAGACGAAAAATCACAATTAAAGAACAAAGAAAAAGCAATGAAGGTTCTTAAATCAAGACTATATGACAAGATGCTACAAGAGCAAAACGATGAACTAGCAAAGCTTAAGAAGGGCCAAGTAGGTTCAGGAGACAGATCTGAAAGAATTAGGACATATAACTTCCCTCAAGGAAGAGTAACTGATCATAGAATCAATTTAACTTTATATAGATTGGAAGACTTCTTGAACGGGGATTTAGATGAGATGATAGATGCTCTACTAACTCACGAACAAGCAGAAAAATTAAAAGAATTGGAGGCATAAGATGAAAGCATCTCTTAGTATTAAGAAATCGATTTTAGCTTTGCAACACTTGATTGCTATGTTTGGAGCTACAGTTTTAGTTCCTATACTTACAGGACTTGATCCATCTGTAGCGCTTTTCAGTGCTGGTTGTGGTACACTTATATTCCACTATTGCACAAAGAAAAAAGTGCCAGTATTTTTAGGCTCATCCTTTGCATTTATACCAGTTATTGTGCAAGTAGCAGAGCAATATGGCGATCTTAGATACGCTCAAGGCGGCATGCTGGTAGCAGGTTTGGTCTATGTATTATTTTCGTTCTTTATCAGAGGCATAGGCATAGAAAAAATACAAAAGATACTGCCACCACAAGTAATTGGACCTATGATTATAGTTATAGGCTTCAATCTATTGCCAACAGCGTTTAATATGGCAAAGACATCATATATAGTTGCTGGACTTACTCTAGCACTTGCTATAGCTTGGCCATATTTAGTAAAAGGTTTCTTAAAGCAAATATCTATACTCGTTGCAGTAATATTTGGCTATATACTATCAGTTGCTTTACACCTTGTTGACTTTACAGCAATAAATAATGCTCAATATTTTGCGGTGCCAAACTTTACTTTGCCACTATTTGATATTGAAGCTATTATAATTATAGTTCCTATTGTATTTGCTGTATTTATGGAACATTTAGGCGATATCACTACCAATGGAGCAGTAGTTGGACAAAACTTCGTAGAAGATCCAGGCTTAAACAGAACTTTACTTGGCGATGGTCTTGCTACAGTATTTGCTTCACTTATAGGTGGACCAGCTAACACTACTTATGGCGAAAACACAGGAGTTTTAGCGATTACAAAGAACTACGACCCATCTATACTAAGACTTGCAGCAGTCTTTGCCATCATCCTAGGTTTTGTTGGTAAGCTTGGAGGCTTCTTAAGAACTATACCACAAGCAGTTATGGGTGGTATATCAATCATGCTATTCTCAATGATAGGCTTTATAGGAATTAAAAATATTAAAGATAATCATGTTAAATTTAATCTTAAAAATATCATAGTAATGGCAGCAATTCTTTTCATAGGCTTCTCAGGCGGATTATTTAAAGAACTATTCGGCTTTACTATAGAACTTCCAATAACTGCTAACATCAGCCTTAACGGTTTAAGCTTAGCAGCAATTGTTGGTATCTTATTAAACGCAATTTTAAATGGAGTTAAGAAGGATGCTTGATATTGATCTATTAGTAGATGAAGTAAAAAAATCAAAGCACATGGTTTTCTTTGGAGGCGCAGGTGTATCGACTGAGAGCGGTATACCTGACTTTAGAGGAGCAGGTGGCCTTTATAATGACAGGCTTTACGAAGGATATGAACCAGAAGTGGTTTTGAGTAATTTATTTTATCATGCGCATCCAGATATATTCTTTGACTTTTGTAGAGATAAAGTTATTTACGAAAATGTTAAGCCAAACGAAGGACATAAGGCGCTTGCAAGACTTGAGGAGATGGGTATACTCAAAGCAGTCATCACTCAAAACATAGATAATCTTCATCAAGACGCTGGCAGCAAGAAGGTTATTGAGCTTCACGGCAATATTAATAGGTCCTATTGCACTAAGTGTCATAAAGAATTTGACGCGATGTACATCAAGCACTCAAAAGGAGCTTGCACTTGTGATGAGTGCGGCGCATTGATTAAGCCCGATGTTGTTTTATACGGCGAAGCACTAGATGATAATGTGATTAGTGAAGCTATTAGAGAGATAGCTAGCGCGGACCTTTTATTAGTAGCTGGAACATCTCTAAAGGTATATCCAGCAGCTGGACTAATTAGATACTTTAACTCAGACAATTTAGTAATTATAAATAAGGATAAAACATCTTATGATAGATATGCAAAACTTGTTTTTCATGAAGGTTTTGGAAAGATATTAAAAGAAGTGGTGGATAGAATTGACATATGATGCTATAGTCATAGGAGCAGGTGCGGCAGCACTATTTTTTGGTGCTCTTAATAAGGATAAATTAAATATACTTATGCTTGAGCGAAACGATAGAGTCGGCAAAAAGCTTCTAACTACTGGCAATGGCAGGTGCAATTACACTAACACTAAGCTTGATGAGAACACTTATAACGATAAGGACTTTACTTCATATATGATTGAGAAATATGGCTATGAGGCAATTGTAGAAAAGTTCAAAGCCATGGGCATATATCCATATATGGAGGAAGATAGAGTCTATCCTATGTCATTACAAGCATCAAGCGTGCTTGACGTACTTAGATATGAAAATGATAGAAATAATATAGATATAAAAACTGATGTCTTTGTAAAAAGCTTTCATAAAGATGGGGATATCTTTGTACTTAAAGATCAAAACGCAAATATTTACAAGGGCAAAAGCTTAGTTATAGCTTGTGGCGGCGCTGCTATGCCAAAATTTGGTTCAGATGCCAATTTATTTAAGCAAATAAAAGAGCTTGGTATATCTGTGATAGACACAAAGCCAGCTCTAGTACCATATGAGTGTGATTATAAGTACTTAAAGCACCTAGATGGACTAAGAGTAAAAGCAAAATTGAGTTTAAAAAAAGCGGGTAAGATAATTAAAGATGATGAAGACGATGTTTTATTCACTAAATATGGTTTATCTGGCCCAACAGTATTTCAATTATCAAGATACATTAAGGGCAAGGAAAGTGCTTACAAATTTAGTATAGATTTCTTTTACACTTTTACTGAAGAAGAAATGTTTACTTTATTAAGCGAGAGAAGAAAAGATATTGGACACAAAAGTCTTGATGAATTTTTTATTGGCCTTATACACAAGAGGCTTATAATTCCTGTGATAGATCGACTTGGCCTTGCTAAAGAGACGCTTGCTAAAGATTTAAGCGAAAACAATTTACATAAAATAGTAAAAATATTAAAAGATTTTGAATTAGATATTATTAAAAATAAAGGCTATGGCATTGGCCAGATAAGCCTTGGTGGAGTAGCTACTGAAGAGATAAACGCTAAGACTATGGAGTCAAAGAAAGTTCATGGCTTATACTTCATCGGGGAAGTCATTGACATAGACGGTCCATGTGGAGGCTACAATCTAAGCTTTGCATGGCTATCAGCTATGGCCGCATATGATGATATAAGATCGAGGTGGAAGGCTTGATAAATTATCAAAAGAAATTTTATGAATATAAAGAAAAAGGTAAAAAGATAAATGTTTCCTTACTAGGAGCCGGCTTTATGGGCAAGGCACTAGTGAGTCAATATATACAAAGCGGGGTTTTAAATCCCTTACTAATATCTTCAAGACATATTGAAGATGCGATAGAAGCTTATCTTGCAGCAGGTATTGCAAGAGAAGATATAATTAAAATTACTAGCACTGATGAAATTAAGAACTTAAATAAGTATTATATATGCGAGGACAAAGAGCTCTTATACAAATCAGAACACATTGATTATGTAATAGATGCGACAGGCGAGCCAATAGTCGGAACTGAAATCAGTTATAATGCACTAATGAATGGCAAAAATGTAATTACATTCAATCTAGAGAGCGATGTTTGCGTTGGCACTATACTATCAAAGATAGCTGAGGAAAAAGGACTTATATACACAGGCATAGATGGTGACGAGCCAGGAACGGTTCTTGAGCTTTATAATGAAGCGAAGATTATGGGCTTTGAAGTTTTAGCCATAGGCAAGGGAAAAAATAATGAAGTCGATTTAGAAGCTAATCCAGATACAGTTAGTGAATCTGCTAAAGAAAAGGGCATTAAAAAAGAGATGCTTGCAAGCTTTGTAGATGGCACTAAGACCATGGTCGAGATGGCTACTATGAGTAACGCGACAGGCTATAGGGTTGATGTCGATGGCGGACACGGAATTAAATCCGATATAAAAACCCTTGATAAAAAACTTTGTCTTAAATCAGAAGGCGGCGTGCTTAATTCATACGGCATAGTCGACTATGTAAATGGCATTGCACCGGGCGTCTTTGTCATAGTAAAGAGCGATTTAAATAAGATTGATCACTTAATGAGAGTTTTGAAGATGGGCGAAGGTCCAAATTATGTTTTATACAGACCTTACCATTTGACCAGCATAGAGACTATAAACACAGTGTTAAAGGCGCACTTCGATAAGCTCGAAGCAATAAAGCCGATATCTGAAATACCATACTCAGATGTAGTTGCTATAGCTAAGAAGGATATGAAGAAAGGCGATAAGCTTGACTATATCGGTGGCTACACTTTTTATGGCAAGTGCATAGACTTTGAAAAGTCAAGAGAAAAGAATTTAGTGCCTATATCTGTCATTAATGAAGGCGCCGTCCTTAGAAGAGAGATTAAAAAGGGTGAATGTATTGATTATGATAGCGTTGAGATTGATAGTGAAACGCTTGTATATAAACTTAGAAAAGAAATAGAAGCAAAGTACGAAGCTTCAAGGAGGTAATTATGGACTTAAAAGCTTTATCAAATGATCGCGTAGCCGATAGAGAACATCAAATATCTGAATATTGGAAGAGCATCGATCTACTTAAATTAACAAACGATAAAAGAGATAAAGACAATAGATATGTTTTCTTCGAAGGCCCACCAACTGCTAATGGCAAGCCTGGTATACATCACGTAAGTGGTAGAACACTAAAGGACTCTGTCTGCAGATATAAGGTTATGCAAGGCTACTATGTAAACAGAAAAGCCGGTTGGGATACACACGGACTACCTGTTGAAATTGAAACTGAAAAACAATTAGGACTTCATAATAAACAAGATATAGAAAAGTATGGCGTAAAAGAGTTTAATGAAAAATGTAAAGAGTCTGTATTTAAGTATGAGTCACTATGGAGACAGATGACTGAAAAGATGGCTTATCTAATTGATCTTGACAATCCATATATAACTCTTGACAATGATTACATCGAATCTACTTGGCATATACTTGATAAGATGTTTAAGGATGGACTAATTTATGAAGGTCACAAGATTATGCCTTATTGCCCAAGATGCGGTACAGGACTTGCTTCTCACGAAGTTGCTCAAGGCTATGAGATGATTAAAACTGAATCAGCTTATGTTAAGTTCAAAAAGAAAGATGCTGATAACGAGTACTATCTTGCATGGACAACAACACCATGGACACTTCCTTCAAACGTAAGTTTAACAGTTAATAAAGATTTTGATTACATTAAGATAAAACACAAAGAAAATGGTGAGATACTTTACTTAGCTAAGGCGCTTTTCAAACAAGCTCTTGAAAAAGATGCAGAAAATTATGAGATAATAGCTGAGATGAAGGGATCAGACCTAGTTGGGGGAGAGTATGAACAATTACTACCATATTTACCTTGCGATAAAAAAGCTTTCTTCATAACAGAAGCTGATTACGTTACTATGGAAGATGGTACTGGTATAGTTCACACAGCACCAGCCTTTGGTGAAGACGACTATAACACATCAAGAAGATATGATTTACCTGTTTTAAATCCAGTTGATGAAGAGGGTAAATTCATAGATACTCCTTGGAAGGGAATGTGGGTTATGGACGCTGACCCATTAATCATTGATGAATTAAAGAAAGAAAATAAGTTATATAGAAAACAAAAGATTGAGCATAACTATCCACATTGCTGGAGATGCCACACACCACTTCTTTACTACGCAAAGCCATCTTGGTATATAGAAGTAACTAAGTTTAAAGACAAAATTGTTGAAAATAACAATACAGTTAATTGGTATCCAGACTATGTTGGTGAAAAGAGATTTGGTTTCTGGCTAGATAACCTAAAGGACTGGGCTCTATCTAGATCAAGGTACTGGGGAACACCGCTTCCAATATGGAAGTGCGAAGACTGCGGTCACATGGAAAGCGTTGGCTCAAGAAAAGAGCTTAAGGAAAAAGCTATCGAAGAAATAGACGAAAACATCGAATTACACAGACCATATGTTGACGACGTTCACCTAGAGTGTCCACACTGTCATGGCAAGATGACTAGAGAAAAGGATGTAATCGACGTTTGGTTCGACTCAGGCGCAATGCCATTCAGCCAATGGCACTATCCATTCGAACATACTGAAGACTTTGACCACAAGTTCCCAGCAGACTTCATATGCGAAGGTATAGACCAAACAAGAGGTTGGTTCTACAGTTTACTTGCTATATCAACATATATGACTGGCAAGGCTCCATATAAGAACGTTCTTGTAAATAACTTGGTACTTGATAAGTACGGCAAAAAGATGAGCAAGAGCAGGGGCAATACCATAGACCCATTCGAGTTATTCGATGAATATGGCGCAGACGCTGTAAGATGGTATCTATTATATGTATCACCAGCTTGGACAACTAAGAAAGTCGATGTTGATGGTCTAAAAGATATCAGCTCAAAATTCTTTAACACACTAAGAAATGTTTATAATTTCTTCTACATGTATTTACAAACTGATGGCATTGATCCAAAGACATTAGACGTGCCATATGAAAAGAGAAGCGATATAGACAAGTGGATTCTTGCTAAATACAACAAACTTCTTCTAAATATTGAAGAAGAGATGGATAAGTTCGAATTAACAAATGTAGTTAGAATGATACAAGACTTTGTAGTTGAAGATATATCAAACTGGTATATCAGACGTTCAAGAAGAAGATTCTGGGCTACAGAGCTTGATGATGACAAGAAGGCAGTTTTACAAACAACATATGAAATACTTCTTGGAGTATCTAAGATCATAGCACCATTTGCCCCATATACAGCAGAAGAGTTCTATCAAAGACTTGGCGATTTAGAATCAGTTCACATAGACTATTATCCAAAGGCAGATAAAGACCTAATAGATGAAAAACTTATTTACAAGATGGATTTAGTTCGTACACTAGTTAAACTTGGCAGATCATCAAGAGAAAACGCTAAGATCAAGGTAAGAATACCTCTTAACGAGATAGTTATTGATGGTAAGTACAGAGAAGACTTAGAGGACTTGACTGACTTAATCAAGGAAGAGCTTAACGTAAAGAACGTTTACTACGAAGATGATTTGAAAAAGTACATGAACTTCAACTTGAAGCCAAACTTTAAAGTTGCTGGTTCAATACTTGGATCAAAGATAAAGGACTTCACTAAGTATCTACTTAATGTTAATAGCATAGACTTTGTGGACAAGCTTGACCACGCTGATCAAACAGTTGAGCTTAATGGTGAAGCTACTGAAATCAAGAAAGATTATGTAGATGTAAGAATTGAGTCCAAAGAAGGCTTTAATGTCGAAATGGAAAATGGTGTCTTCATCATACTTGATACTAAGTTAACAGATGAACTTCTTGATGAAGGCTACTTAAGAGAGTTTATATCAAAGGTACAACAACTTAGAAAGCAAAATGACTTTGATGTACTAGACAAGATAAAGATCTATGTTGATGCAGATGGTGATTTAAGAGCTATCTTTGATAAGTTCAAAGACTTTATACTAAAAGAAACAGTTGCAGATAGTATTGAATACAAAGAACTAGATGTAGAAGAAACAGATTTAAACGATAAAACAATAAAGATATTTGTTGAAAGAATATAAATTAGATAAGACTAGGGCAGATGCTCTAGTCTTATTTTATGCATATAAAAGGCCAGAGCATTTGCTCTGGCCATTGATTTATTATTTTTTTCTCTTAATCGTATTCATTATGTCTCTTGCAACAGTTCTACCTATTTGATAAGTGAAGGCACTGAAGACTCTCTTTAACATCTTATCGGCAGTACTTTCATTTCTCTTCTTTTGATTTTGCTTTGTTCTGTATTCTTTTTGTGCATCTTTTTCCGCTTTTTCTGCTTCCATCTCTTCATTAATCTTAATATATCTTTCACTAAGTATCTCATAAGCAGACTCTCTGTCTATTGGCTCTTTATATTTTTTGTTAAAATCAGAATTATTTACAATGTCATTAAATACAGCTTCATCTATCATACCAATCTTTGACATAGGTGGTCTTATAAGAGTTATCTCGGCTATAGATGGTTCACCATCTTCATTAAGCGTAGACACCAAGGCTTCACCAGTTTTTAGATTAAGTATAGCTTTTTCGCTGTCGAAGTTTGGATTCTTTCTAAAGCTATCTGCAGCGTATTTAACATTTTTAATCTCATTAGGAGTGTAGGCTCTTAAAGCGTGTTCGATTCTGTTAGATAATTGGCTTAGAACTTCTTCAGGTATGTCCTTAGGGTTTTGCGTAACGAAGAAGATACCAACGCCCTTAGATCTAATAAGCTTGATAATAGTAACGATATTTTCAAGCATTTGCTTATTCAAGTCTTTAAATATTAAATGTGCTTCATCTAAGAATAATACTAGCTTTGGTTTATCAAGATCACCAACTTCTTCAAGACTTGTAAATATTTGACTAAGTAAATAGATTACAACTGCTTGATACATCTTTGAGTTAAGGTAGAGCTCAGTACAGTTAAGTATATTTGCTGTGCCTTTTTCACCATTCTTCACAAGTAGATCGTCTACATCGAAAGATGGTTCACCAAAGAAGTCAATCGCACCTTCATTTTCAAATCTAATAAGAGTTCTTTGTATAGCATTTATACTTTGCTTAGCTACATTGCCATATTTATTTGAAATATCACTAGAGAAGTCCGCCATATATTTAAGCATAATCTTTAGATCCTTAAAATCAATAAGCTTAAGTCCATTCTCATCGGCA
>NZ_CAKPYL010000034.1 GCF_934202865.1 uncultured Fenollaria sp.
TTGCGCCAACGCCACGCGAATATGTCTTTTTGCCAAGCTTAAGTGCAATGTCACCGTATGTACATGTCTCTCCATACTTTAGATTTCTGATCTCTTTTAAAGCTCTCTCTTGAAATTCTTTTGCCTTCACTCTTATAGGTATGTCGAAATCTTTTCTCTCGCCTTTAAAGTACTCATCAAGCTGTTTAACGGTTCTATCAATAATCTCGTTCTTCTCTTTTTTGCTACCGTATATGCCTTGATGGCCGAAGCGTAAGTATACGAGCGCATCGTCTTCAGCTACTGCAGTCATTTCACCTAATGGAGAATCGAAGTGGTGAACATAATATGTTTTATTTTTATCGAAATAGTTCGTTATCATTTGATCATCTCCCGAGTACAATTATATTACAATATATCTGCCCTGTCAACATATAATAATGAAAACTAGATATATTTTATTAATTTTACATGCAAAAGCGAATAGTATAATAAATTTAACTAAGTTGATGCGTTTAAATATGCTTTTAGACATAAAATAAGGCGAGTATTAACCCGCCTTATATATTATTATCCGAAATTATTTATTTTTTCTCTTAATGCTTGCTTGAGCTGCTGCTAGTCTTGCGATTGGCACTCTATATGGTGAGCAGCTTACGTAGTCAAGTCCGATTGCGTCACAGAACTCGATTGATCTAGGATCTCCACCGTGTTCACCGCATATACCTACGTGTATATCAGGTCTTGTTTGTCTGCCAAGCTTAGTACCCATGTCAAGTAATTTACCAACGCCTTCTGTATCTAGTGAGTCGAATGGACTTCTTTCGTAGATACCATGATCAAGGTATGCGTTAACAAACTTGCCATAGTCATCTCTTGAGTAGCCCCAAGTCATTTGAGTCATATCGTTAGTACCGAAGCTGAAGAATTCCGCTTCTTTTGCAATTTCATCAGCAAGTAGTGCTGCTCTTGGTACTTCAACCATAGTACCAATTTCGTAGTCAAGCTTCTTATTCTTTTCTTCGAATACTTTATTTATTTCTTCTACTAATTCTTTTTTAACAAATACAAGTTCTTTTAGCTCGCCTATTAATGGAATCATAATCATAGGTTTGATATCTTTTTTGATTTCTTCGCTTACGTTTATAGCTGCTTCAATGATGGCTCTAACTTGCATTCTATAGATTTCTGGCCATGTTACACATAGTCTGCATCCTCTGTGACCAAGCATTGGGTTAAATTCTTTCATATCTTCGATTCTGTCTTCAATGACTTGAGTTGTGATGCCCATGTCTTTAGCAAGGCTTTCTATATCTTCTTCAGTCTTTGGAAGGAACTCATGTAGAGGTGGATCAAGTAATCTTATTACTACGCCCTTTTCTCCCATAACCTTGAATATGCCTTCGAAGTCATCTCTTTGATAAGGAAGAAGTTTTTCAAGAGCTTTTTCTCTCTCTTCAAGTGTCTTAGAAAGTATCATCTTTCTAACTTGAAAGATTCTCTTATCATCAAAGAACATGTGTTCTGTTCTGCAAAGACCTATGCCTTGTGCACCAAAGTCAAGTGCTTGCTTAGCGTCTCTTGGGTTATCTGCATTTGCTTTTACTTCTAGAGTTCTAAATTCATCAGCCCATTCCATAAACTTAGCAAAATTACCGCTTAGTTCAGGAGTAACTTTCTTGATTTCTCCTAGGTATACATAACCAGTTGAACCGTCTATAGAGATAGTGTCTCCTTCTTTAATTTCGCCGCCATTGTATCTGATAACTTTATCGTCTTCATCAACTCTTAGTTCAGAGCATCCTGCAACACAGCACTTACCCATACCTCTAGCAACTACAGCAGCGTGGGATGTCATACCGCCTCTAGCTGTTAGTATACCTTCAGCATATACCATACCGTCTATATCTTCTGGAGATGTTTCTTCTCTTACTAAGATAGTCTTTACGTTATTCTTGTGATATTCAACAACCTTATCTGGTGAGAACACTACAACGCCTGATGCAGCTCCTGGTGAAGCTGGTAGGCCTTTTGTAATTTCAGTTTTGCTTAATACATCTTTTTCTTCAAATGTTGGGTGAAGAATTTGATCAATTGACTTTGGTTCAATTCTTAAGATTGCTTCTTCTTTACTGATTAAACCTTCGTTCACTTGATCAACTGCTATGTTTATAGCTGCCTTTGTAGTTCTCTTACCATTTCTGCATTGAAGCATGAAAAGCTTGCCATTTTCAACTGTAAATTCAATGTCTTGCATATCTTTATAGTGTTTTTCTAGCTTTTCAACAGTTTCTTTGAACTCTTTATAAACGCTTGGCAATTCATTTTCAAGTCTAGCAATAGGTTCTGGTGTTCTAACGCCTGCAACAACGTCTTCGCCTTGAGCGTCAATTAAAAATTCACCAAATAAAACGTTTTCACCTGTAGCTGGGTTTCTTGTGAAAGCAACGCCAGTACCAGAGTTCATGCCCATGTTACCAAATACCATCTCTTGAACGTTAACAGCTGTGCCAAGTGTATCAGAAATTTCATTTAGCTTTCTGTATGTCTTAGCTCTTGGTGTGTTCCAAGACATGAATACGGCTTTAACTGCGTTAAATAATTGAACATTTGGATCTTGTGGGAAGTCTTCTCCAATGTATTTTTTGTAAATAGCTTTGTATTCTTTTACTATTTCTTTTAAGTCGTCTGTATTTAAGTCAATATCGTTTTCAATATTTCTTTTTTCTTTTTGTTTATTTAATACTTTTTCAAATTCAGCTTTTGGGATACCCATGGCAACATCTGAAAACATTTGAATAAATCTTCTGTAACTGTCATAGGCAAATCTTTCGTTATTAGTCTTCTTTGCAAGTCCTTCAACTGTCACATCGTTTAAACCAAGATTTAATATAGTGTCCATCATGCCTGGCATTGATATCTTCGCTCCACTTCTTACTGAGAATAGTAGCGGATTTTCTTTGTCTGAAAAGCCCTTATTAGTGATCTTTTCAACATTTTCAATACCCTTTCTAATTTCTTCCTTTAAATCTTGCCATAGTTCTTCATTTTCTTCGTAAAACCTGTTGCACGCTTCAGTTGTAATTGTAAATCCGTTAGGTACTGGTAGGCCTAAATTAGTCATTTCAGCTAAGTTAGCTCCCTTGCCTCCTAACAAATCTCTCATATCTTTATTGCCTTCTTTAAAGCTATAAACATACTTTTCCATCTGTATCCTCCTATTGCTTATTTAATTTTGAAGATATCTAACTATAGTGCTAGATACTTCTTCTATAGATTTTCCATACATAGATATAACAAATATGCCTAATTTACTATAGATCTCGCGAGCGTATTCATTTTCATAAAATACTCTCTCAAGCGATGAGTAATTAGATACACCTGTTATGCCTAGGTCTTTGTCTCTTTCCTTCCTTATCTTGGATAAATACTCCTCATCTTGTATTAGGCCAATCATTTTTGACTTGTCTAAGTCCTTAATCACATCAAATTGGTCGACCTCTGGTACAAGTGGTATATTTATCGCGTTTAATCCTAAAGAAGCAAGATAATAACAAAGAGGTGTCTTACCTGACCTCGATGGTCCTAAGATAATAACATCCGCACTTGATATATTGTCAAATGTTTTGCCGTCATCATTGTCAATTGCATAAGCAAAAGATTTATTTACATCCATAGAAAATCACCACCTAAATTATACCACAACGAAAAGTATTATTCAATAATTTACAATATATTAATACTTTTATTAATCTTTCTTAAAAAATTCTACGCCTGCCTTGAATAAGTTTTGTATTTCAATGTCAGCAACGTTCTTAAATGTATCTGTTTCAACTCTTTCTGCGTGAGCCATCTTGCCAAGTATCTTTCCATCTGGTGATAGCATTGACTCGATATCAAAGTTTGATCCATTAGGGTTGTCTAAATATTCAAAAGCTAATTGAGCGTTATCGCTAAGTTTTTCGTAAAGCTCCTTGTTGATTAATAATCTTCCTTCGCCATGTGAGATAGGTACTCTATACGTCTTGTCCTTATCGATGTACTTAAGCCATGGTGATGATGTTGTTAGAGCCTTAGTCTTAACGATTCTTGCGATGTGTCTAGATATATTGTTATATGTTAATGTTGGGTCGTCTTCATCAATGTCTTTAATCTTGCCATATGGTAGTAGTCCAGTCTTGATTAATGCTTGGAAGCCGTTACAAATACCTAGTATCAAGCCATCATTTTCTTCAAGAAGATACTCTACAGCTTCTTTTACCTTTGGATTTCTTAATACATTAGCAATGAATTTACCTGATCCGTCTGGTTCGTCAGATAATGAGAAGCCACCTGGTATAAATAAAATTTGACTTTCTTTAATTTTCTTTGCTAGATCATCGATTGACTTGTCAATGTGTTCGTTATCTAGGTTATTGAATACAAATACATCAACCTTAGCGCCTTCTTTTTCAAAAGCATATTTTGAATCAAATTCAGAGTTTGTTCCTGGGAATACTGGTATTATAACCTTAACTTCATCAACCGGCTTCTTTGATTTAGCTCTAAATTCTTTTTCAGTAAATTTATTTTCACTCTTAGCTACTCTTTTTTCTTCGCCAAATATTTCTAGTAATGGTTTTTCATAAGCTTCTTTATATTCTTCAAGGTCTAAACGTCTACCATTGATAATGATGCTTGCATCTGTATTAGTTGTACCAAGGTATTCAATTCTTGGAAGGTCTTCAGTGTATTCAACGATATACGAACCATAAAGCTCTTTGAACATTATGTCAGCGTCCATGTTGATGTTAAAGCCGATATCATTACCAAATGCCATCTTCATAAGAAGAGGAAGAGTTGTATCTCTATTGATTGCAATAGCACTTCTAACTTTCTTTCTTGAGATAAGGCTAACAAGCTCAACGCTGTTCTTCTTAAATTCATTTAAATCAAGTGTATTGTCATCGTTAATAGTTGTTCTTATTAAACCAAGCTTCATATTGCCCTTAAGTTCAGGTGTTACGACGTCTTCTATGTTCATAGATGTTACTGCAAATGAAATCAATGTTGGTGGTACGTTTAAATCATTAAATGTTCCACTCATTGAATCCTTTCCACCAATTGATGGGATTTGTAAGTCGTTACAGATCTTAAACGCGCCAAGCAATGCCTCGAATGGTTTGGACCACTTATATGGGTCATCATTTAATTTTTCAAAGTACTCTTGGAATGTTAATCTTGCTTTGAATGGGCTTGCTCCATGTGAGGCAATTTTCGCAAGTGACTCAACTACTGCATAGTAAGCTCCGAAGAATGGACTCTTTTCTGATAGATATGGATCGAATCCATATGTCATTATGCTCGCTGTTGATGATTCTCCTTTAGTTGTTGGTATTCTTGCTATCATAGCTTGTTCTGGTGATAATTGGTTCTTGCCGCCTAATGGTTGAACGATGCTGCCTCTACCAACTGATGAGTCAAATCTTTCTATAAGCGATTTTTTAGAAGCGACATTGATGTCTTCTAGTCTCTTCTTTAGTTCTACTGTAAAATCATCTGCCAAATCTTCGTTAAATAGTTCTACTTCCTCCGGCTTAAAGATAACATCTTGTTTTCTTGGAGCGCCAGTTGAGTTTAAGAACTCTCTCTTTAAATTACATACTTCTATATCATTATACATCATGATAAGTCTTTCAGAATCAGTAACTTCGGCAACTATTGTTGCTTCAAGATTTTCAGAATTTGCATATTCTTTAAACTTTTCATAATTTTCTTTAGCGATGACTACAGCCATTCTCTCTTGTGATTCTGATATAGCTATCTCCATAGGGCTTAGTCCTTGATACTTTAGTGGCACCTTGTCTAAGTGAATTAATAATGAATCTGCTAATTCACCTATAGCAACGCTGACTCCGCCTGCACCAAAGTCATTACATCTCTTTATCATTTTAGCTAATTCAGGTATTCTAAATAGCCTTTGTATCTTTCTCTCTGTTGGTGCATTGCCCTTTTGTACTTCAGCAGCCGAGTCTTCAACTGATTTGTCTGTTTGTATCTTAGAGCTTCCTGTTGCTCCGCCAATGCCGTCTCTACCAGTCTTTCCACCAAGTAAAATGATTATATCGCCATTAGCAGGTACGCCTCTGTATACATTTTCCATAGGTGCTGCAGCAATAACTGCACCTACTTCCATCCTCTTAGCTTTGTAGCCTGGATGGTAAACTTCGTCAACATAGCCTGTTGCTAAACCTATTTGATTACCGTATGAAGAGTATCCTCTAGCTGCGTCTAAAACTATCTTTCTTTGAGGAAGCTTTCCTTCAAGTGTATCTTCAATAGCTTCTCTAGGGTCTGCTGCTCCTGTTATTCTCATAGCTTGGTAAACATAGCTTCTTCCTGATAGTGGGTCTCTTATAGCTCCGCCAAGGCATGTTTGAGCGCCACCGAATGGTTCTATCTCAGTTGGGTGATTATGTGTTTCGTTCTTAAACATTAGTAGGTAGTCTCTAAGTCTTCCGTCTACGCTAACCTTAATCTTAACCGAGCATGCGTTTATCTCTTCACTTACTTCTAAATCGCTAAGCTTACCTAAGCTTCTTAGCTTCTTAGTAACTATTGTAGCTAGGTCCATAAGTGTAAGATCTTTCTTTGAGAATTGTTTTCTCGCCTTTAAGTATTCATTAAGTGTATTTCTAATTACTTCGATAAATTCACTTTCGCCTTCGAAGTTGATATTTGTTAATTGTGTATTAAATGTAGTGTGTCTGCAGTGGTCTGACCAATATGTGTCGATTAACTTAAGCTCTGTTTGGCTTGGATCTCTATCTTCTTTTATAAAGTAGTCTTGGAAAACTTTTAAGTCTTCTGTAGACATAGCAAGTGCTTCCTTATCATGGAAGTCCTTTAGTCCTTTGTCATCAAGTTTAATAAAGCCGTCATAAACTATAGACTCGATCTTAGTGTCAACACTTTCCTTAAGTGTTGTTGGTATACCAATCAATACGCCTTCTGCTTGGTCAACTGTATTTATAAGATGTTTCTTAATCTTCTTAATGTCGTCTTCGCTTACATCGCCTTTAATCTCATATACTTTTTCACATCTTGCTAAAACTTCATCCTTGCCAAGAGTAACCTTGATTGTATCCTTTAAGCCTTGTTCCCTTTGATCGAATTGGCCCTTTTTGTATCTAACAACAAAGGCATTCTTCAAATTCTTTTCCATTTCTAAAGCATCGTCCGCTAAATAAATATTATCTACCGGTTTTTCGCATAAAATGGTATTCGATATCTTATTAATTTCTTCATCAGAAAGTAATTCAATATCGTATCTGTTATAAACTTTAATTGAGTCGATATTTATCTTAAGAAATTCTTTAATCTCTTGAGTTAAACCGTTAGACTCCGCATCAAATTCATCTTTTTTACAAACATAAACTCTCTTAACCACTGGACCAATATCCCTCCTATAATGCATTTTATCAAATGAAATCTTTTGGATTTCATCATAAACTTTTTTATATGCTTCTTCAAATGTATCGGCTTTAGAAAGTATATTTATTACCCTGCCGCCATTAGTAAGTAGCTTTGCGTCATCAGCCTTAACGCCTGCGTAATTAATTTTAACGCCTTCTGATAATTCATCTAAGCCTTTTATTTCATAGCCTTTGTCATACTTGGCTGGATAGCCACCAGATGCTAATACGACGTTAACTATCTTTTTATCATTTACTTCTAATTTATATTCATCAAGCTTTGCTTCACTTGTCTTGATAAGCGCATCCAATAAAGATGAGTCAATTCTTTCTAAGATAACTTCAGTTTCAGGATCGCCGAACCTTGTGTTAAACTCTAAAACTTTTATTCCGTCTGAGTTTATCATAAGACCTGCGAATAAAATCCCTCTATAGTCAATGCCTTCAGCTTCAAGACCTTTTATGAATGGCTTTACAAGCTCTTCCTCTATGTCCTTTAAATATGGTAGTGCCATAAGGTTTGGTGAGTATGAGCCCATGCCGCCTGTATTTTCACCAGTTTCGCCTTCAAAAACCTTTTTATGGTCCTTAGCACTTGGTAGCATTATATACTCTCCATTTGATATAAGCACGTGAACAGATGTTTCGAAGCCATCTATATATTCTTCGACTATAATCTTATCATCACCAAATTTTTTATCTAATAGTAGTTCATTAAGCGCTTCATCTATTCCTTTTTCGCTTGAAGCTATGATGACGCCCTTGCCTTGAGCAAGTCCATCATACTTAAGTACTACTTTATTCACTTTTGATTCGTTAAGTAGTTTGCTAGCGTATTCCTTCGCATCGTCAATGCTGTCTGTCTCAAGGTACTTAGCTGTATCTATGTGATACTTCTCCATGAACTTCTTTGAAAATGCTTTGCTCTTTTCAAATATTGCTGCTTCTTTCTTTGGACCAAAGATTTTAAGTCCTTCTGCTTCGAACTTATCGACAATGCCATAGCATAGTGGATCTTCTGGTCCAACTATAGTGTAATCAACAGCATTATCCTTAGCGTAAGCAATTAACTTGTCAAAATCCATAACTTTTATATCAATATTTTTGAATTCGCTCTCAGTCTTGCCATTACCAGGTGCAAAGACAATCTCTACTGAGCGGTCTTGTTCTTTAATTTTTGAAGCGATGGCGTACTCACGGCCACCACTACCTATAATTAATATCTTCATAGCTAACTCCTTATATTTGTACAAAGCCAACTTTTTTCATTACTTTTCTTAAAGTCTTATTAGCAAGGTATCTCGCTTTATCTCTACCTTCTGCCATAAGCTTTTCTAGTCCTTCTTTGTCTTGAATGACTTCATTGAAATTATATTGAAAGTCTTTTAAATCTTCATATATGATATCTGCTAAATCTTCTTTAAACTCTTTATATCCAAGTGAATCATACTTCTTGACTATATCTTCAGGACTGATGCCAGTAAATGAACTGTATATATTTATAAGATTATATAAACCAGCTCTATTTTGGTCATAAGCAAAGTTTGGCTCGCTATCTGTAACAGCCTTTCTAATCTTTGAGTAAATTCTGTCTTTGCTATCCATGATATAGATAAAACTGTTTTGATCTTCGTCTGACTTACTCATCTTTTTACTTGGATCTTGTAGTGACATAATTCTCTTTCCTGTCTTGGCAATGTAAGCTTCAGGCACTTTGAATGTATCTGAGTACTTGCTGTTGAATCTGATTGCTAAGTCTCTTGCTAGCTCCATGTGCTGAGTTTGATCTTCACCGACAGGTACTAAATCTGTTTGATATAAAAGTATGTCACCCGCCATTAGTACTGGATATGTTAATAGACCTGCGTTACAGTTTTCTGGAGACTTTTTGGACTTGTCTTTATATTGAGTCATTCTGTTAAGCTGACCAATATAGGCAATTGTATCAAGTATCCAGCCTAGCATAGCGTGTTCTGGTACATGTGATTGAACGAATAAAACGCTTTTTTCTGGATCAACACCACTCACTAACATCATCGCAAATATCTCATAGGTCTTCTTCCTTAATTCCTTAGGCACCTTTGGTACTGTGATGCTATGAAGGTCAGCAACTGCATATAAACAATTGTAATCATCTTGTAGTTTAGCTAAGTTCTTTAAAGCTCCTAGGTAATTACCTATGGTTAAATCACCTGAGGGCTGTATGGCGCTAAATGCTGTTTTCTTATCCATTGTATATCTCCTTTATTACTTACTAAATATCGCTACTAAATGTGTCTCCGTCTTGAATTGTGCCTTTTTCAAAGCCTTTCTTGAACCATTCCATCCTTTGTTCGCTCGTTCCATGAGTAAAGCTATCTGGAACTACTCTTCCTTGATACTTTTCTTGAAGTGTATCGTCGCCTATCTTTGATGCGGCATTAATCGCTTCTTCAAAGTCGCCTTCTTCTAAGATGTCTCTATCTTGTATGTGCTTTGCGAATACTCCTGCGAAGTAATCTGCTTGCAATTCAAGTCTAACCGAGTATTGATTATATTCTTTTTCAGATACCTTTCCTTGTAATGAATGAACCTTGTCTAAGATACCTAATTGTTTTTGTACGTGATGGCCTACTTCATGAGCTAATACATAGGCCATGGCAAAGTCACCCTTTGCTCCAAACTCATTCTTAAGCTGATCAAAGAAAGACAAATCGATGTAGATGTCCTTATCCACTGAACAATAGAAAGGACCCATTTGTTCTGATGCAAAGCCGCAGCCAGAATTTATGCTGCCTGTAAATAGATTTAATTGTGGTTCTTCGTATTCTATACCATTTTCCTCAAATATTTCATGCCAAACATCTTCAGTGTCTTTTAAGACGACCGAGATAAATTGTTTGTACTCTTCTTCTCTTTCACTTGTAATCGGTGTGCCTTGGCCGTTTTGTATGCCTGCGCCAGGACCGCTTGGTCCGCCTATTAGGCCTCTACCAAAAACTAAGTATAGTACTAGAAGCAGTATCATACCTCCAGTTCCCATCTTGAAGCCGCCAAAGTTTGGCATGCCGCCTCCGCCTGATTGTCCTCTTCTATCGTTTACATTTGAAGATCCTTGTCTTCCTCTCCACTTCATTTCATCACCCCTAAATATTTTTAATAATTTCTTCGACTTTACTTACTACTAAGTCTTCATCTATGCACTTTATTACTTTATTTTCCATAATTATCTTACCGTTGATTATAGTCGTATCAACTTCACTTCCGTTCATTGAGTAAACCATAGCGCTAATCAAATTATTTTGTGGCTTTAAATTTGTATTATCTAAATCAATTAGAATTAAATCTGCAAGTGATCCTTCGCTAATATTTACATCTTCATCAAATATATATTTATATGGATTAATAGTCGCGAGCTTAAGTACTTCTCCTGCACTCATCACCTTTGGATCAAGTGAACGAGCCTTAGCTACAAGTGATACCGCTCTCATCTCAGTAAACATGTTTTGCATATTATTTGAACTAGCTCCGTCAGTACCTATAGACAGCTTATCACCGTGCACAAACATATTCTTTATATCTGGTATGCCGCTTGCTAGCTTCATATTTGATGATACATTTAAACTTACTAGTGCATTACTTTTTGCTATGATGTCCATATCTTCTTCAGATAGATGAACGCAGTGCGCTAGTATTGTCTTTTGATCAAACATGCCGAGCTCCTTAAATATTTTTATTGGGCTCTTCTTATACTCCTTGTAAGAGTTATTTACTTCAGTTAAAGTTTCGTTCGCATGTGTATGAATGATTAAGTCTAGCTCTTTCGCAAGGTCTATGCAACTCTTTAAGTAATCAAGTCCAGTTGTGTATATAGCGTGAGGTGCGATGGCTAGCCTTAACAGGCCATCCTTTTGATGGTATTTTTCATACATATCACGAATATTAGCTTCTCTCTCTTTATTAAAGGCATCATTTGTCATGCCTCTAGCAATAAGGCCTCTCATACCCACTTCACTAGCTGCATCAAAAACCCTTTCACAGAACATATACATATCATTAAAGGCTGTTGTACCAGTCTTAACTAGCTCTATAAATGTTAATAGACTGGCCCAATAAATATCTTCAGCTGTTAATTTTGACTCAAGTGGCCAAATTTTATTTTGCAGCCAATCCATTAGCTCCATATCATCAGCGTAGTTCCTAAATACGCTCATGGCTATGTGGTTATGCGTGTTAAATAGTCCTGGCATAAGTAATTTATCACTACCGTCAATAGTATAGGCACCAGCTTCGTCAATCTTATCAGCAATTTTCTTAACTCTATTGCCATCGATTAATACATCACATGGGCCATTAATGATTGATTTATCTACGTAAATATACTTAACATTTTTAATTACTATCATCTTAACCTCCTATAGATATGTGAAATTCTCTTTTGTATAAACAACTAGTGGCACTATGACTAGGCATGCTGTTATGCTTAGTAGTGATGCTACTAGATTAACTTTTATGATTCTACCTATATTGTATATGTTTGCAGCATTTGCAATTAAAAGCGCAATTATATAGCTGAGCATCTTCGATATAAGTATCGAAATAAAAAGCGAGAATATATATGATATATTAAACTTCTTATGACTTATATAGCCTATAGCAAAACCAAACACTACTTCAATTTCTAGCATAAGCGTTCTTATATCTGCGTTTAAGCTCTTTCTATATAATAAATTTAGTATAAATATCAAAATTACGCTTGGTATAGAAAACTTTATATCTAGCGTAAATACAGCTATGTAAGTAAATAGCAGTATTGCTAAGTACTCATTAAAGCCTTTGTCTAGCTTTATTAAAGCAAAGTTCATCGCTAGACTCAAAGCTATCAGTATAAAAGCTAAAATTATATCTATAGCATTATCTTTAATAAATTTCATTATGATCTTTCCTTAGTTCATTTATATTTTTCGTTGTAATATTTTTTCTCTCTATATTAAATTCTTTTATAAGCTCTTCAAGTTTTTCATCGTTCTTTACTTCAATTTCAAGATAAGGCCTGTCAAAAGTTTCTTTGTCATATTCATCAAAATCAAAGCGAGCGTCCTTATATAGATATGAATCCCTCTCCTTATAATCCACTTTTTCAGGAATAATTCCAAGCATTTCGAAAATTTCTAGTATTGCATCCTTATCTTTAACTTCACTCGTAACCTCTTTTGAGTTACGTAGCCCGCCGCTGTCCTTTACTCTTATCTTATATGTCAAGTAAAAAGTCTTCTTACCATCTTTATCCACTTCTCTAAGTCTTAATAGAGATTTTAATAAATTTGTCTTAGCGTCTATATCGCATTTCAATATATAATTCACTTGTTTCTCTTCACCTAAGTGCTCTGCTCCCTTCGATAGAAGCTCCTCTTTAAGCGCGTCTAAGTCAAGATTAAAAACTTTTACTTCTTTTTCTCTCTCTATCATTATTTTATAACTAGACTTGCTAATTTTTCATCTATGATTACAGTTACGTCTGGATGCAAATTTAGTAGTGATACTGGCACTTTAGATGATATCTTTTTAGAATTTAATAAATAATCTATTGCAAAACTCTTTTGATTGCCGCTTGCGATTAAAACAATTTTTTTCGCTTTAAATATAGAGCCAACCCCCATAGTAATGGCAAATTTGGGCACATCATCTATATCGTCAAAGAATCTTGAATTTGCTACTCTTGTTGACTCAGATAGCTCTTGCACATATGTTACCGAGCTTAAATCGTCACCTGGCTCGTTAAAACCTATGTGACCGTTTTTGCCAACGCCAAGCACTTGTAAATCGATCTCATAATGAGAAAGGCTTTCTTCGTACTCCTTAGCCGCCTTTTCTAAGTCAGCTCCCTCAGCGTGTGGTATATGTGTATTTTTCTTATCTATGTTAATATGATTAAATAAATTCTCATTCATAAAGTAATAATAACTTGCAGGATGGTCCTTACTTAAGCCAACGTATTCATCTAGGTTAAATGTAATTACGTCCTTAAAATCAATAGTGCCATCATTATTAGCCTTGATAAGCTCTTTATACATGCCAATAGGGCTTGATCCTGTCGCCAAACCTAATACACTGTCATGCTTTTCTTGAATTTGTTTAATAAATATTTGAGCTGCTTCCTTGCTCATCTCGTCATAATCTTTGCAAACTATAACCTTCATACTAACACCTCTCTATTAATTTAAGTTTAAAATTTAAGTAATCGCTTGAGACTAATGAATAATCTATGCCATCAATCAAGCCTTCTCTTCTAAATCTATGGCCAGCTGCGTGCAAGTGACCATAAACACATTTGTATACACCATGCTCTTTCATAAGCTCATGGAATTGATTAGCTTCTAAGTCCATGTTAAATGGCGGGTAGTGAAGCATAACTATAATCTTCTTATCCTTATCAGCCTTTTCAAGCGATAACGATAGTCTAATTAACTCTCTAGCTGTTATCTTCTTGTCATTTTCTTCGTCATACTTGTCATTGTCCTCTTGCATCCAGCCTCTTGTTGCGCAGATAGCGTAGTCCTTATACGTGTATGAGTCATTTTGCATGAAGTAAATGGATTTAAAGCCAAAGCCATTCATCTTGGATATGCTTGTCCACCAATAATCATGATTGCCCTTGCTAATAAGTTTCTTGCCTGGCAATTCGTCTATGAATTTTAAATCGTCTATAGCTTCACTGAACCTCATCGCCCAGGATATATCACCAGGTAGCAAGACCAAATCGTCGTCCTTAACCTTCTCTAGCCAGCTCGTCTTAATCTTCTTGTCGTGATCTTGCCAGTTACCTCCAAAGACGCCCATAGGTTTTAAGTCTGTCGAATCTAAATGTAAGTCGCCTATAGCATAAATCATTTTTCCACCTCTATAACTGTATATAATTATAACACAGATTAAGCTCTGAGAGAACACTTTTTTCGACTTTACTGCTCGTAAATAATAATACTTGCTTTTCTTTTGCTAAGAAAGTAAATACTTTTAGCGCAGCTGCCATACGCTCTTCATCAAAAAAGGCAAGGTTCTCGTCAAAGACAAGTGCTAAATCGATATCCAAGACACGGGTTAGTGCAAGCCTTAAACTAAGGTAGGACATTGATAAGACCTGCCTACTAAGCTTTTCCTCCTCATATACAAGGCTAGTTCGTTTGTCTCTTAGCATTATGGTAAAGCTTTCATCAAGCAAGAAGAAATTATATTTATTATCAGAAAACATTTCTAAGTATTTATTTGCCGCGGCAATAATCTTCGGCATATAGCTAGTATTGATCTCAGTAATAAGGCTAGAGATGATTTCGCTCGCAGCGCTTAAAGCCTTTTTCCTTCTTTCAAGCTCCGTGAATCTCGCATCGAGCGCGTCACGTCTTAAGCCAAGTTCGTATGCCCTCTCCATAAGTCTGTCGTTATAATTAAGTTTTGTCTCAAGTGAACTTAGCTCTAAATCGATTTTAGTGATTTCATCTTCCGCCATGCTTATGGAGTAGCCCTTGTACTTATCATAGGCCGCCTCATCTGTTTTTGCTAAATAATCAAGGACCTTCTCTTCACTAAGCTCGTCAAAGTTCTTTTCGCTGTATGTCTTTAGAAACTCATCAAAGCTTTGCAAATAGTTTTGACTCATCTCACGTGATCTTTGCTTAGTATATTCGCTAATGAAGTCCTCATCACTTGCTATATTATATTTATCTAAGATAGCATTTTTATCATCTATAAGCTTTTTATTAGCCTCATCACTCGTCTTAGACTTAGTAAAAATGAATGTTATAGCAAAAATTATAGCCGTTGCACAAGCGCTATATAAAGCAATTTTACTTGACTTGATAAAATAATAAAGCAAGGCAAAAATGCTAAGCAAGGCAAAAATGTATGATATATTTCTTAAACTATGTCTTCTAGCCTCAGTAGATTTTTTCGCTTCAAGTCTATTTTTTATATCATTAAAGGCTTCGTAGTCATCACTAGTAATATTTTTATTCTTATTTAAAAAATCCTTCTTCTTTTCTTTAAGCTCTTCTATCTTTAATGAATTTTCCTTTTTATAATATTCTTTCGCCTTATTGTACTCTGCTAAAAAGTCTTTCTTCTTTAAAATCAAATTTTCTTTCTTTTTATTTAGCTCATCTTTTTTATTAAGCATGGACATAGTATCTTCAAGCGATGCTTCTAGCCCAGCTATATCCCTATCTAGACTTGCTATCTCCTTCTTAAGACTGTATAGCTCCTTGGTCTTGGCATTCTCTGTTCCAATCATTGCAATTTCATCATCAATACTGTTCTTCGCTTCACTTAAATTATATTTGCCTTCATCATTCGTCTTAAGCTTCAGTAAAAGCTCCTTAATATCGTCAAAGTCATCAAAGTATATGTCTTTTGATTGACT
>NZ_CAKPYL010000035.1 GCF_934202865.1 uncultured Fenollaria sp.
GTGGTCAGCAGCAAAGAGTAAGTATAGCGAGAGCTTTTGTTAATAAACCGAAGATAGTCTTTGCGGACGAACCAACAGGTAACCTTGATACTAAGACTAGTGTCGAGATTATGGAACTGATGACTACTATGACGAAGAAGGATAAACAAACGCTTATCATAGTAACTCATGACTTAGAAACAGCAGTCTACTCGGACAGAATCGTTCACGTGCGTGACGGTCTAATCGAAAAGGACGAAATGAACACAAATAAAAAGGAGGCACAATTAAGTGAAGAAGATATTTAGCATATTATTAATAGCTGTAATGATGATAAGCACCTTGAGTGTAAATATATTTGCAGGAAACCCAAACAAGCCAAGTAAACCTGGTCAATCAACAGAACCAAGCACAACTCCAGCAGTTGAAGAAGTAATCTTACAATCTGACCCAAGTTTGGTCGCAGAGCAAGGTGAAGAAAAATATATAAACTTTTCCCTACCAAGTGGCAATGATGAGATTACAGATATCATAGCTAGTACAGATAGTCCAAACAACTGCTACGTTATAAAAACTGCAAGTGGCAATGGTAAAATTACGGTTAAGATAAAGATAACTAATGCTGCTGAACAAGGCACATATAAAGTTACCGTTAAAGGTAAGTCTGGCAATAAAAGCGTTTACGGTGAATGCAATGTAAGAGTAAATGTAAATAAAAGAGACACCCCAGGCAAAGACGAAGAGATCAATTTAATTTCAAGATCAACAACTGAATTAAATCCTGGCGAAGAAGCGTCTATTTACTTTGAAACTGAAAGACCATTTTTTGGCCTTAGCTTTTATGGCTTGAGAGCAACAAGCGACAGTCCTAACAACTGCTACATCACAAACACTTATGGTGGCCGTGGCGATGTAGAGCTTAGAGTGAGAATACCTCAAAGCGCTGAGGCAGGCACTTATAAAGTATCTGTTACAGGTAAAGCAAGAATCGATAGCGAATCAGTAAAAGTATATGGCGAAGCCTATGTAAGAGTAAACGGCGGAAGTCAAAACAAAGCTCAATTAAAAATCACTAGAGTTGATGTCCTTCCTGAAGCAAATGTTGTACCCGGCTCATACGTAGCTCTTGGCTATGAAATTGAAAACATTTCCGATGTATTAGCGAAAAATATTGAATTAAACATCTCTTTACCTGCTGAAGCTGGTCTAGCTGTTAGAGGTGCAACTACTACTCAAAAGATTCAAGCTATCGAACCAGGTAAAAAAACATACGTTTACTATGAAATGAACGTAGCTAAAACTGCTAAATTTGGTTCATATGAAATAAAAACCGGATTAAGCTATGAAAGTGAATTCAATAAAGAAGCTATAAAAGAAGAAACATCTGCCTTTATTAATATAGGTGGAGACGCTTCTCAAGACTCACAATTAATTATACAAGACCTAAAATTCCCAGCAGCAACACTTGGTGTAAATAAAACATTCGATGTAAGCTTTAAGATCAGAAATCAAGGTCAATCAGTTGCTAAGAGGATCAGAGCAAGCGCTAAGAGCGACGATCCATCAGGCGTTGTATCAAGAACAGTCTCCGACATACTTGTTAGGGACCTAGCTCCTGGCGAAGAAGAAACAGTTAGCTACAAATTCTTTACAACAAAGGGCGGCTCAACTAAGAACTACCCTATCAATATTAAGATAGAATATCTTGATGATTTTACTGATTCAAAAGAGCCAAAAACTGTTGAACAAATCGTCGGCGTCTTCCTAAACAACCCAGAAAGCATTGGCGATGGTAAAGACGCGAAGAAATCAACACCTAAGCTAATTATAGACAGATACGAATTCACTCCAAAGCTTCCACTTGCTGGAAATGAGTTTGAAATGAATTTATCATTCTATAATACAAACGCGAAAAAAGCTGTTAAAAATATTAAGATAGATCTAACAAGTCAAGACACTACTGATAGTAACTCAAACACATCAGGCTCATCAGTCTTCACTCCAGTTGATAGCTCAAATACCTTCTATATTGGTAGGATAGCTCCAAATGGCAAAGTTGAAAAAACTATCAAAATGTTTGTTGTGCCAGACGCTACAGCAAAGACATATACTATCACAGCTAATTTTGAATATGAAGACGACGAAAACAACGAGTACAAATCAAGTGAAAATATTGGCGTGCCAGTTTATCAAGAATCAAAACTTGATATCGACCCAATAAATTATCAAACAAATGCCTTTGTTGGTGACAACATCCCTATCACAGCAAACTTCTACAACACAGGTAAAGTTACTCTATATAACTTCAAGGTGACTTTAACAGCTGATAACGCTACTATTAATAACGGCACATACTATATTGGTAACTTCAACTCCGGTGGACAAGACATTTACGAAGGCTCAATCATGCCGAACGAACCAGGTGAAGTCAAAGCTCAATTAAAATTCACATATGAGGACTCAACTGGTGAAGTCAAAGAACAAGTAGAAGATATTAATATAACAGTTGATGAGGCTCCACCTATGGACCCAGAGCTTGGACCAGATGGCATGCCGATGCCAGACGGACCTATGATGGGCGATACGCCATGGTACAAGAAGCCGCTATTCTATATACCAGTCGCAGTGCTTTTATTAGGAGCAATCGGCTTTACTATATATAAGAAGACTAAGAATAAAAATAAAGAAAAGGATCTGAAGATAGATGAAGACTAAAGATCTAATATTGATGAGTTTGAGAAATCTTAATCGTCGAAAATTAAGAACATTCTTAACAGTATTAGGTGTAGTTATTGGCTCTATATCCATCATCATGATGATATCCTTAGGCTTCGGTATGACGGACTCGACTAAGAAGCAGCTTGCATCAGCCGGCTCCTTAACTCAAATCGACATCTACCCTGCCAATAGATATGGTGGCATGGATGAGGAAGATGGCAAGAAGAAAAAAACTGACAAGGTGGCTAAGCTTGACGACGCAACTGTTGAAAAGCTAAAAAAGATTCCGCATGTAGAAGCAGTTCTTGCCACTGAGCAGTTTGAAGCGCAAATCAATGTCAAGAATCTACAAGGATACGCGAGCATCATAGGCGTTGACCCAGTTGAATACGCGAAGTTTGATATAAAGCTTGACAGTGGTAGAATGCTTCAAGAAGGCGACGTAAATCAAGTAGTCATGGGCCGAGACGTTCTTAGATGGCTAAGCAATCCGCAAAGGCCACGTATGGGCGCCTCGCAACAAGAAGAGAGAGACCCTCTTACAACTAAGATGTTTCTTACACTTAATCAAGCTGGTGGCTTCGACCCAGAAGGAAACCAAAATCAGGCTAACAAGCCTAAGCAAAAGTATCAGATAGAAGCAGTCGGCGTATTTAGAGACGATGACTACGAAAATAATTATTATATAGTTATGCCCATAGATTATCTTAGAAAGATGAAAAAGGATGCCAAAAAATTACAAGCAGGCAATAGACAAAATGGCTACAACGATTATATGTATGGCGGACGTGAAGACAAAGAAAACAAATACAATAACATCAAAGTTAAAGTAGATAATGTTGACAATGTTCAAAAAGTTCAAGAGCAAATTGAAGCTATGGGCCTTAAGCCGCACTCGCTAAACGATATCCTAGTCGAAATCAATAACTCATCTAAAACTCAAAGACTGATACTTGGCGGTATCGGTGCCGTATCCTTACTTGTCGCAGCCATAGGTATCTCGAATACCATGGTCATGAGTATATACGAAAGAACCAAAGAGATTGGCGTTATGAAGGTTATAGGCGCGAGCGTCTCTGATATCAAGAAGATGTTCCTTACTGAATCAGCCTTCATCGGTCTACTTGGCGGCCTTATAGGTATAGTCCTCAGCTACGCGATAAGTGCCCTCTTAAACTACTTGGGCGTGAAATATGGCTTTGCAGCAAACATGTCAGGAGGCGGATTCTCGCCAGACTTTGATCCATCTCAGTTAAAGATGTCAATCATACCAGCGTGGCTAGCACTAGCGTCCTTAGTGTTCTCAGCACTTATAGGTATAGTATCAGGTTACTTCCCTGCTAAGAAGGCAACTAAGCTAAGCGCACTTGAAGCGATGAGACAAAACTAAATAGATAAAGGCAAAAGAGTGAGCAAATTAATCTGCCCACTCTTTTTTTTGCATAACGATGGCGATGGACTCATCCATCGCCTATATTTATCTTTATAATCTATTTCTTCTTCTCTGGCTTTACATCTTGCACTAAAAATACTGTGTTAAGTGCTCTGCCTGCATTTCTATAGTACTTTCCGTTCGCATACATAGCGCTCGATGCTCCGCCATCTAGGTTAAAAGCGTCAGTGCAGCCAAGGTCTTGCATTATACCTGTGACTTGTGCCATAGTGCCCGATGTAGTCACCATGACTAATTGATTTGACTTATTGATGCCTATAAGTGTTCTTGCGCCTGCACCAGTTGTCATCTTTGCTTCCATGCCCTTAACATAAGTTTCGTATACGCTCTTTGAGTTTTCTATTAGTAAAGGTCCTGCCGATATTATCTCACTTACCTTTGTATATGGAATTTTTTCTCCATTGTAATCAAAATCAGTTTCAGTCACAAAGCCGTCTTTAGTCTTCTTTGACAAAACTAATTCAAGTTCAACAGTTCTTCCCTCTTGAAATCTATCAGAAATATATTTATCGTCACAAGCCTCTTTGCCATAGTAAATTATGTAGCCATTCTTTGGTAAAACCATGTTTTCAGATGATTTATATACTTTACTTACTTTATTATCAACGACTTCTATAACAGTGCCGCCGCCAAACTTAGTAGCTACATTTCTGTATGAATTATATACGTAAGCGCCTTTTTCGCTTGTTAGATTGCCATTGACATTCCAAATTTCAAAAGTGTTTGCTTTATTTGGTATAGTCCAATCATTCTCCCTTAATCCATCAAGAAAACCATTGTAACGTAGAAAACCTTGTACTATCTTAAATTTATTCTTGTCAAAAACAAGTAGAGACGCGTGATCGCCTGACATGTTGATCATCTTGCCCTCAGTCATTTGCGTGCCATATGGGTAGTAGCCGCCCTTATACGCTTCAAAATAGTTTGCGTTTATCGCAGCTCTCGGCTTGTATGACGCAATAAAGTTTTTAAAATTCGTTACACCGACTTGCTTCATATTTGGCTTAACCACCTTAAAAGCAGTAGTTTCATCAGCTGTAACAGTAATTACATTGCAGCTTCTGTTTCTAAGCTTAACTTGTTTTACTTCAGTCTTTGCAAATAGATTCACTTGACTTGCGAATAATGTGATGGCCATGACTAGTGCCAATATTTTCTTCTTCATAATATTACCTCTCTTCGTTTACTTTATTCTATTATATAAGAAAGGCAAAAAAATTGCAATAGAAAAGCTGAAGTATTTCTACCTCAGCTTTTAATCTTGTTTATCTAGTTAATCCTATTTATCGTAAACAAAAGTTTTTAAGTTAACATTTTGCCAATTTTCTTCAATTGTACCTTGTCTTGTATAGTCATGACCATTGCATGCTTCGGCAATGTCATAGAATGCCCAGTGAGTAGGAGTATCAGTAAATCTTAGTATTGCTGATCTATGTTTAGTAATAAAATCTTTGTCAGCACGTCTTGTAAGCATTCTATTTGTGATACTAACTACTTCAGCTCTAGTAATTTTGTTTTCAGGCTTAAATGTACCGTCAGGGTAACCACTTACCCAACCAGCACTTGCTGCCTTAGCTATAGCATCGTTAGCCCAGTGAGTGTATGGTACGTCAACAAAGCCTTGAAGTCCGCCGCCAAATAGGTTAGCAAATCTAGTTGCCATAGCCGCAAACTCAGCCCTTGTTATACTCTTTTCTGGTTTAAAAGTTCCATCAGGATAACCCTTGATCAAACCAAGTTCATTCATGTAGCTAATAGCTGTCGCAGACCATCTAGTATTTGCTATGTCCTTAAAATTATGATTGTAAATGTGTCCCTTTATTGGTCTTCTTACCATAAGTCTTGAGAACATTACAGCAGCTTCTTCTCTAGTCATGTTGTTATTTGGTCTAAATGTTGCGTCCTTATATCCGACCATGTATTGGTAGTGATCGTTAATGTTTAGCATTGGCTCTTCATCAGCTGTTTCTCTCTCATCTTCATATCTTCTGTCTTTCTTGTAAATAGCATAAACAGTCATATCTTCATAAACTATAGTGTCGCCAGTAAATGTCATACCAGTTCCGTCAGGCATAGTGTTCCACTCGATAAACTTGTAGCCTCTCTTTTCTGGATCTCTTGGCATATAGCTATTTTGGTTTATGGATGTGCCTTCATAAACTTCTCTTTCGTCATAATATCTGTCATCGTTAATGAATGTAACAACTGGATTGTGACTTGCTTTTCTTTCTTCAACATTGAAAGTATAAGAAATTAGATTTGGTTTAGTCTTGTCAGCAGCTGGATCTCTGCCAGCATCTGATTGTTTTGCTGCAAATGAAATTATATTTCTGTTTATAAAACATTCTTTATCATGTCTAAAGTATTTGAAATAAGCTCTATCGTTAATATCTTTTGTCTCTAGCTCTTTTTCATTATTCTCGTAAGTCATACATAAATCATACATACCGCCAAAGCTTGCTGTTATTTGATTTTCACCAGCTATATTAGCAGCTGAATTAATTTTAAGATTTTTTATTCTTAATATTATTCTTTCATTAGAATTGTTTAATTTGTTAAAAAAATCTTTTACAGATACTATATCTCTTTCTTTATCCTCATCAGCAACTACTCTTACTTTTATTCTATCGCCAACTTCGTCTGTTTGTATCTCTGTATCATATCCTTCCAAGCCTACAAGCTCTAGCTTCATCTCTCTAGTATCTATGCTTTTCGGAAAATCTAAATTAAATACATATATATCATCTGCAAGGGCTTTACCATGATCTGCAAGCCAAACATCTGTAAGATCGCTTTGTGTGTTTACTCCATTTATAAATCTAGTATTTTGGTACTTTGTTAATATTGAAGTATCAACAACAAAGTCTAAATCAAAGTTATCACCAACTCTAAACTTATCAACATTGTTTGTATTATTATTTTTAGCATTAACTAAGTCTGCATACATATTATAGTCATCTGTATTTGCGATAGTTTTTTTGTCTATATCAAAGTTAAGTGGGTTATTAACTTTACCGCCTTCATATATATTTATTTTCTTTCCATCTGGCGTTGCTACATAATATGGATCATCACCTGAATAATCTCTAGTTATAACTTGCTTATATCCTTCAGAACCATCCCAATTCCACATATCAAAAAGCGCATTTCTATCTGTTCTAAAACCAGTGTTGTAATTCATTTTATTCGTATTATCCATATCATTTTTAGCTAAATCTTTAAGAAAACTTTTCTCAATAAGGTCTGCTCCTTCTGGTACTAGATATGTCATTCCAAATTTATCTACGGTTTTAAAGTCTATCCAATAATTATCTTCTATCATTTTATTAATGTCAATATTGTTGTCTTCAGCTTTTACAAACGAACTTGGATAAAATGATAAACTTAGTAAAAAGACAATTAAAAGACTAAAAATTCTTGTAAATTTTTTATTCATTTTAGTTTTCACCACTTTCTAGTAAGATTGTTTTTGTAAATTCTTTTAAAGTTATGTCTACCATTTTCATGCCTGCAAATATCTTACCTGATTTATATAAGTTACAATGACCATTAACAGTAATTTCACCATAGTTATTAATATTATTTTTTGCTTCGACTTCGTATGGAATAGAAATTTTTATTTTACTTGCAGCTTCTTCAGCTTTTGCTGCTTCTTTTTCATAAAGATTAAAGAAACCTTCATAATCGTGCCAGTAAGCATCTGTTGCTAAATAAAAAGTAATTTTTACTGAATTATCACTATCATCATATGAAAACTCTACACTTTTTATTAAATCTGTAACTACATTTTTATTAATAAAATCTTTTTTTATAGCATTTACATCTACTGCTACTCCTTCTGGGAATTTTACTTTACATTCTACAGTTGGTTTAGTTCCACCCTCATTAAACATAATTATGTTTCTGCAGTATTTGCCTAATATCTTTTTATTTTCAAAGTCATTTTTGTACTTTTGATATGCACCTTCAAATAAATCTCTTTGGTTAAATTCCGCAGATATGTTTCCTTTGTAATAAGTTTTGTCATTTTCAATAGTTTCTTGATTAGAAGCGACATTATTTACTACATTGGATAAATTAATCCAGCCTTCAATCACCCATCCATTTTCATTGTATCCGCTTTCAATTTGGCTTTCAGCAAATACACTTACACTACCTACTATTGCAGTAAGCACCATGATTATGGCTAATGCTAAGCTCATAATCTTTTTTGTCCTTTTCATTTTTCTTCCTCCTTATATTTTAATTTTTGCATAAAAAAAGTTGACAAAAGACCTACCAGCAAGGGTAAGTACCTTTATCAACTTCAAAAATTACACGAAAATAAGACAGAAAACTAGCTAGCTGTCTGTCTGTCTGTCTGTCTGTCTGTCTGTCTGTCTGTCTGTCTGTCTGTCTGTCTGTCTGTCTGTCTGTCTGTCTAACGATTTTCTCAAATCAAACATTCTTTGTCAACTCTTTTCGTTATTTATATCATAATTATACAACATTTTTTATACTATTTCAATATATTTTAGTCTTAATGATAATAATTTATTGTGTTATAAAAATTTTCTATACATAGGTATTGTTTTTTAAATTTTCTCTATACTTTAACAAAATTTCATATATTTCATCAAAGTCCTTGCTCTCGCAGATGGCATTCTTCACCTTAGCAGCGTTTCTTAGGCCCTTGATGTACTGTAAAAGCTGCTTCTTCATATTGTTTTTTAATAGCTCTTTAGGATATAGTTCTAGATCTAGGTCCATGTGCCTTAGTGCGACGTCTATTTTTTGGTATTCTTCTGAAATATACTCTTCGCCTTTTAGGTAGCTGTCTATCTCTTTAAATAAGAATGGATTTGCAAGCGCCCCTCTGCCTATAGCGACGCCCTCTGCTCCTGTCACTTCAAGTATCCTCTTGTAATCATCAAGGCTCGCCACATCACCATTGGCAATGACGGGTATATCGACTGCGTCTACTATCTTTTTAATGTAGTCCCAATTGGCACGTCCTGTGTAGAAGGCCTCTCTAGTCCTTCCGTGAACGGTGATTGCATCCGCTCCTGCCTCTTCTATCGCCTTAGCGTTCTCTACGCCATTAAGGTGCTCATCGTCCCAGCCGATGCGTATCTTTACGGTGATGGGCTTATTCGAAGCGCTCTTTGCGGCTTTGACCACGCTATATACTTTTTCTGTATCTCTTAAAAGTGCGCTGCCATCGCCATTCTTAGTTATCTTTGGCATAGGGCAACCCATGTTTATGTCTATGATATCGATGTCCATAGCGTTTAAGTAATCCTCTATCGCTCTTTTATAGTCGTCCTCATCGCTTCCAAAGATTTGAACCGCATAGATGGCTTCGTCCTTTATCCTCTTTGTTAAATCCAAGGTCTTTTTGTCGTCATGAACAAGGCCCTTGACGTTAACCATCTCGGAGACCGTCATGCCAGCGCCTAGCTCACAGGCTATGTGTCTAAAGGCGTAATCAGTAAAGCCTGCCATCGGCGCCAAGACTAGTGAATTTTTTATCTCAAAATTCGATATTTTAAGCATGATTCATCTTGTATATTTCATAAAGGCCTAAAAGAGTTAGGTTTGGCTCTATAAGATTAACATATTCGCTATAAATAGCGACTTTTTCAGCAAGTCCGCCTGTTGCAACGATTAGAACCTCGTCTTTAGTCTTTCCTATCTCTTCTAAAATCTTCTTTATGATGTAGTCCATCTCCCCAATCTTTGAGTTCATAATGCCGCTTTTGATGCTCTCAACAGTGTTTTTGCCAAGAACGTGCTCAGGCATTTCAAGCTCAACGCGTGGAAGCTTTGATGTCCTCTCAGATAGCGCGTCCATCGATATCTTAAAGCCCGGCGTGATGATGCCGCCTAGGTAGTCGCCTTTTTCATTTAAGTAATGATAAGTATTTGCTGTACCTAAGTCTATGACTATAGCGGGCTTATTTGTGATAGCTCTAACGGCTACTGAATTTACAATATTGTCCGAGCCGACTTCCTTTGGATTGTCCATAACGATGTTGATCTTTGTCTTAAGGTTTTTGCCGACAAGCTCTGCGTCGACCCCAAAATATTTTTTGATTGCATCAATCAGTGGTCCTGTCACAGGCGGCACCACCGATGAGATGATGGCAGCATTTATATCTTTCGCGTCAACTTTTGCAAAATCTAAAAAGTCATGAAAGATGATACCATATTCATCCAAAGTTTTGTCCTTATCAGTCGATAGCCTAAAGCTTTCTTTCATATTATTATCGTCGAACAAGCCTAAAACTATATTAGTATTGCCGACATCCATTGCTAATAGCATAATTATCTCCTCTCAATTGCTAGTACTCTTGAAGCAATAACAGTCACCGCTACTATGGCTATGATGAGTTCAGGGATTGCGTTTGTTGTTGCAATCGCTAGTATATAGCCCTTCGAAGCACCTGCTTCTAGTCCCAGCGCTCCCTCTATAAACGTGCCATAGATTAAATACATAAATGAAAGTACAAGTCCAGTGTTTACAAGTGTTCCAACGAAAGTCGGCACGACGATGTCAAGTCTGTACTTTTTCGAGCCTTTGATGATAAAGGCAAGTATCATTAGTGTAAGCAGCAAAAATACTGCGTTAACAACTTTGATTATGGTCTTGATCTCAGGACTTCCTATGTATAGGATGACCCATCTTAAGTAGTAGATGAAGATCAGCGTAAAGACTGTTAAAGTGATTGCTTTGTTAGTTTTTTCATCTCTTTTACTCATAAATTTAAATACAAGACCTGATAGTAGTCCTATCAAAACTCTTGGCACAACCGCTATAATCGGGTTTAAAAATACTAGGGATATAGGATTTGGCTTGATGATAGCATTGATTATGCTTGTGATGCCAAAAACAAATCCGACAATGGCCCCAATAAGTGGACCTTCTAGTATACCCGCCAAGATGACTGGTATATGTAGTGTCGTTGCATTAGTTAGCCCAACTGGCACAAAGCCTATCGGCGTAAATGCGAATAGTAGTACGATAGCTATGTATATAGCTGTGTACGCAACTCTTTTTGAGTTCTTGCTCATGTTCATAAAATTACCTCCATTCCGGTTCGCTAAGGATACCGTTTGTTTTACGATAAATATTATAGCACAAATACCATCACCATTGCAATGATTAAAAAAATAAGCAGCCAATATACTGACTGCTTACTCTGTAATAATATAGTTTACTAATTAATTCTTATTATTGTAGTATTGTTCCTACTAAAATACCGTACCAGTTACCTAATACGTAGCCAAGTGTACCAACTAATAGTGCTGGAACGATAAGTGCTTGCCAGCCCTTAGATACAGCCATAGCTGCTGCTGTTGTTGGTCCACCAACGTTTGCGTTTGAAGCAATGATAACTTCTTCGATTGAGAATTTGAATATCTTGCCAAATAGTAGTGATATGATTAAGTTTGTGAATACTATGATTGCTGCTAGTGCTAATAGTAGTGGAGATTGTTCGATGATTAACTTTAATGAAGCTGGTGCTCCGATTACAGCGAAGAATAAATAGATTAAGAAAGTACCGATTTCTTGGCTGCCGTTAATCTTTTCGAAGAAGCCGCTAAATACTGATGCAAGTATCATAGTGATAGTTGTCATGATTAGGTATTTGTTACCTAATAGACCGTTAAATAATTGCAATACAAAGTTGCTTGTAGGTATAACTGAACCTAAGAATGAAGCAATAAGATCTGATACAGTAACGATTAGGAAGGCACTTGCAACTACTGTTGCTATATCAAGTAATGATATATCCTTTGCTCCCCAATATTGAGCTGCCATAGTCTTGCTGCTGTCTTTAAGATCAGAGTTCTTTTCAAGTTCATCGATGTATGGGTGTTTGTAAGCTTTTTGTATGAATGTCATACCTGGTAGAGCTATAAGCACGAAGAAGTATATAGCCATTAGTAGGTTATCCGCAACTAGTGCCGCACTTGTAATTGATTGATCAACTGCATAGTTGTCAGCCATAGCTACAAAGTTAACGCTACCGCCTGTGTATGTTCCTGTGAACATAGGGATAATATTGCCAATATTTGATATAGCGCCTCTTAAAATATAAAATGCTGCGAAAGAACCAAGTATAGTTCCTAATGAACTTAGTAAGTAAATAATAAATACTCTTCCTGATTCTTTAGCAATCTTCTTGATATTTGCTTTGAATAATAGCATAGGTACTGCTAGAGGTACTACGTAGTCCCAAACTGCATCATAAACTGGTGCACCAGCTGGGATTAGGTTCACGTTTGATAGTATCATAGTGATAGTTAGCGCTAGGATACAACCTGTTACCTTGTTTGCCCATTTGTACTTTTGTTCTAGGAATATAGCTAGAGCTGCTGAGCAGGCTAAAACTGACCATAGAGCCCAAGTATTCTCAGGCGAAATAAAACTTGCTAAAAACATAAAATCACTCCTTTATAGTAAACTATTACAACTATAATTATATCACTAGATAAATATTTTTTCAAGTATAAATGCTCATTTGTATAAATTTTTCTTATTCTTTCTTGAGTATTTTGAAAATTAATCAATAGTGAGTAGCCCATACTAATGCTTTTGCGCACCATAGTTCATCCGCGCGACACATGTCATTAGCCCGTCATATGTCATCTGCCCGTCGTATGCCATCTGCTCGTCATATGTCACCCGCCCGTCATATATCATTTACTCGTCGTATGCCATCTGCTCGTCATATACCATCTGCTAGAAACTTGCTTAGCAAAGCTATTAGCAATATAAAAAAGCACCTGCCTAAGCAAGTGCTCTATATACTATTCACCAAGAACTGCTAAAAATTCTTGTCTATTGATTGTTTCTTTTTCAAGAAGTGTTTGCGCTAATTTTTCAAGCTTATCTTTGTGCTCTATAAGTATTTGTGTTGCTTCTTCTTTTGCTTTCAAGATAAAGTCTTTGATCTCTTGATCTATAGCGTATTGAACTTCTTCTGAATAAACTTTCGTTCTGCCATAGTCCCTGCCGATGAAAACGTTTTCGCCTTCATTGTCGTAGCAAACTGGTCCAAGTTTTTCGCTCATACCATAGACAGTCACCATGTTTTTCGCAAGCTCTGTAGCTCTTTCGATATCGTTTGATGCGCCTGTAGATATATCTTTAAAGATAATTTCTTCAGCAATTCTACCACCAAGTAAGGACTTAAGCATATTCTCCATCATGGACTTAGTTGTGTAATTAAAGTCTTCTTTTGGAAGATATTCTGTGAAGCCGCCTGCCCTGCCTCTAGGTACTATAGTTATCATGTTTACTGGATATAGCTCATCTGTGTAGTGACTAACTATTGCGTGACCTGCTTCGTGGTAGGCAACTATCTGTCTTTCTTTTTCTATGACTGTTTGTGATTTCTTTTCTGGTCCTGCAACTACCTTGATTGACGCTTCTTGAACTAGTCTCATAGGTATCTTATCAAGATTTTCTCTAGCTGTTAATAGAGCCGCTTCATTAAGAAGGTTCTCTAGGTCTGCTGGTGAGAAGCCAACTGTTTTCTTAGCAATATTTTCTAAGTCAACATCTTCATCTATCTTTTTGTTCTTTGCATGAACTTCAAGTATTGCCTCTCTCGCCTTAACGTCAGGAAGTGAAACGTAGATATTTCTATCGAATCTACCTGGTCTTAGTAAGGCTTTATCAAGTATGTCAGGTCTATTAGTTGCCGCCATAACGATGATGCCTTCGTTTTGAGAGAAGCCGTCCATCTCTACAAGGAGTTGATTAAGTGTTTGCTCTCTTTCGTCATTACCGCCGCCAAGGCCTGCGCCTCTTTGTCTACCAACAGCATCGATTTCATCGATAAAGACTATGCATGGAGCGTTCTTCTTCGCTGTTTGGAATAAATCTCTAACTCTTGAAGCACCAACGCCGACAAACATTTCCACAAAGTCTGAACCGGATATAGTGTAGAATGGCACGCCTGCTTCGCCAGCAACTGCCTTAGATAGATATGTTTTACCTGTACCTGGCTCACCAACTAGCAAAACGCCTTTTGGTATTCTCGCGCCAAGCTTGATATACTTCATAGGATTTTTTAAGAAGTCAACTATTTCAAATAGCTCTTCTTTTTCTTCGACAAGTCCTGCAACGTCCGCAAATTTGACGACTTTGCCATTGACAGTTTTAGACTCTCTTGCTCTGGATCTACCAAAGTTTTGAGGACTCGTTCCGTCTTGACCTCTTGGTGACACTAAGGCTCTCATGATAAACATGAAGAATATCATTGATCCGAGCATCATTAATATGTTTATCATCATTGAGTTATCTCTAGGCATAGTAACGTCGTATTGAAGTTTGTCCGCTATAACTCTGTCTTTTACATAATCATCGTAAATGGACTTCCATACGTTAGGGTCTACCTCTACGTAATCGCTCTTGCCATCGTTCTTTGTATATTTAAATCCGTATCCTTCTTGGCTAATTCTCTTTACTTTTCCATCTTTAATATCGTTTATGAAGGTATTGACATTGGCCCTGTCCTCTTCAAAAAAGCTGCCCGAGAAAAATCTCAGTGACACGAAGACAAGTATCAATATAAATGCATAAACAATTATATTTCTCATTGAAGATCTTCTCAATTTATTCCTCCTCATCTAAACAAGTTTCATCTAAAACTCCAATATATGGCAGATTCCTTAAGTGCTCGTTATAATCAAGACCGTAGCCGATGATGAACTTATCAGGTATTTCAAAGCCAACGTAGTCAACTTTTATATCTACGACTCTTCTTTCACTTTTGTTAAGTAGTGTAACTATCTTAACTGATTTTGCTCCCTTATTTAAAAGGTACTCGTGAAGACACTTTAGCGTAAAGCCTGAGTCGATGATATCTTCGATAATCAGTATGTCCTCACCTTTTGGATCAAACTCCATATCTAGCTTTATGTTGACCTTGCCATCTGATTTAGTCTTGTTTCCGTAGCTTGATGCTCTCATAAAGTCTACTCTAAGC
>NZ_CAKPYL010000036.1 GCF_934202865.1 uncultured Fenollaria sp.
GTATAAAACTGTGGATAAGTCTGTGGATAGATTATAAATCACAAGAAAATAGCTTTGTCAAGTGCTATTTTTGTGAAAAAAGCTTGTGGATAATGTGGATAAGCTTGTGTATAAATGTAAAATAGCGATTTGCAGTGTGGATATCTATGTGAGTAAGTGAATTATTAAATTTTTTAAATAATTGTAAGCTTAGTATTAAAAATATTTATAAGGAATAAGACCATTTCCATTGCTTTTATATTTCTTTAGTAGTATAATAAAGTTAATAAATCTATTAAGGAGGAATTATATTATGAAGAAGAAAATCTCATTGTTACTTGCATTACTTATGCTTGTAACACTAATCCCAACAGCATTTGCTGAATCAAAAACAGTAGAGGCAGTTAAGAACACTAAAAAGGTGACACTTGACGGAGAAGAAGTCATGGTCGGTGCATACGACGTAGAGGGCTTCAACTATCTAAAATTAAGAGACATAGCAGCTATACTTAACGGCAAAAAATGCCAATTCGATGTAGGCTATGACAATGAAACAAAAGTATTTTCAGTTGAATTAGCAAAAGGCTACGAAAAAGTCGAAGGCGACCTAGCAGAAATTAAAGACGAAAAAGCAAAAGCAATGGTATCAGTTAAGAAGATCCTTGTTAATGGCGAGGAAAAAGAAGTAAAGACAGCTCTTATCGATGGTTATAACTACATGCAATTAAGAGACCTTGGCTCACTTGTAGGACTAGGCGTTAAATATGATCAAGTGAACAAAGTTATTATGCTAAAGAGTGATGGAGAAGAAAAAGAAGAATCTCCTCGTTATGTAATGATTGAGTCTAAGCTTTATAAAGATACAGGCGAAATCAACAAGAACATGACTTGTGGAACTATGGACGGAAAGATATTAACAACTGTTGATGCTAAAGAAATGCCTAAAAAAGATAACGAATCAAACTTTGGTACTGGATATGAATATCAAATTGGCGGCGAAGAAGGCAGCATAACTGTAAAGATTGATGACAAGTGCTTAATTTTTAAAGAAGTGAAAGAAGAAGAAAAGAAAGAAGATAAAAAAGATGATAAGAAAGAAGAAGCAAGTGAAGAAAATATAAAAGTTATTAAGACTGATAACTTTGATGAGCTTGAAAATGCTAAATTTGATGCTATCATCAAAATTCATGATATGTTCGCAGCATATACTAAAGATGATTACATTGTTGGAGGGAATGCGATTTTAGATGCAATACCATTCTCTGAATATATGATTACTTTAAAAAATATGGCTAAGCTAGTCGGCACTGATATTTACTTAGAAGATCGTACAGTTATTAAGAGAATAGAAGAAATTGATGGCAAAAAATATTATGTAGCTGAGATTAAATATGATAATGGCTCTTCTATCATTCAAAAGCTGCCATTTGAACAAGATGGTGACAACATCACTATGGCAACAACTGCTGGCATTATGGCTTTAATACCTAAAGATTATGAAAAAGATTCTATATTAAAGAAGGGTTCTGAATTTATCGTTGCTAAGGTAAAAGCTTTCCATGACGCTTTATGTGAAAAGAATTATAAGGCTGCTGCAGAAGCACTTAACGAGTTAAACTTTAAAGCTGATGAAGAAAATGTTAAGAAGACAGCTGAACTAAGACTTAAAAATGCGAAAGACCTTGGCGAAGAAGTCTTTGTAAAGGAATATGATTTTACATCTAAAGAATATGAAACTGGTGTTGTATGTAAGTTTAAATACAAAACTGGAGCAAGCTTTGAAGTATACATTGGTGATCAATTCACTGGTTTAGGAACTTTTGTATTACCAAAAGAAAAATAGTAGATAGTATTAATTAATCAAAAAAATTGGGAGCGAAAGCTCCCTTTTTTAATGCTATTTACTTATCCAAGTCTCTTCCATATCCTTCACCACTTCAAAAAAGTCATCGCCCGGATAAACTATATGCTTAATCCATTCTTCCTTTATCTGCCAAAGGTTTGCCTGAACGACAAACTCGTTTCTATCTGTAATCTCGAAGATCCTCTCCCAGCTATTCACAATTGTCTCTCTTATATCGTCATACATCTCATCATATTTTCTATCAAATATATTAAAGCTGTGGTCCGCGCCGCGCGCCTTGACCTCCTTTTCAAAGCGTTTCGCATCACCCGCATCAAGTGGCACGTACTGATTATATAAAACGAGGTCCCACTTAGCACCAACGAAGTAAATCACTTCGTCCTTAGGAACTGTCAGCGCATAGACGACTTCTTTGTCGATGGCTTTGAGGCAGTTATCCTTAGATACGCTGCACCAAATTGGGTAGCTGACATCATTGGGCTTAGGTACCATTCTTGACGCCATCTTCACGAAGTAATCATATTTTTCCAAGAAAAAGTCCGATATATCTTTCATATGTAGGCTCACATAGAGTCTTTTATTTTGTATGACGCCTTTATTTTTTAACTCGTAGAGGCTATTCTCATGCTGTCTTGTGTAAAGATTAACGTATTCCATATATATCACCTAAGTATTTATACCCAATATTTCGAATTTGGAATTTTAATCCTTGACTATAAATATTTTCTATGATATAATACTTTTGGATGAGGTGAGGGGTATGATGTACATACATATTAGTTTTATTGCTCACAATTTTAATAATAATAGATAAGAGGAACGCCATGTGCGTTCCTTTTTACTTTATCAGAGTACTAACTTAGTAAAAGGAGGATATTATGGACAAGATCGTTATCAATGGCAAAGATCTTACAATTGAAGATGTTGTAAAGGTTGCAAGATGCCACGCAGAAGTTGAAATTTCAAAGGATGCAAAGGAAAGAATCATTGCATCAAGAAAACTTGTTGACAAGTTTGTTGAAGAAGAAAGGGTTATTTACGGAATCACAACTGGTTTCGGAAAATTCTCTGAAGTACATATCTCTAAGGATATGACTAAAAATTTACAAAAGAATTTAATTATGTCTCACTCATGTGGTGTTGGCGAATTATTTGACGAAGACATCGTTAGAGCCATCATCTTATTAAGAGCTAACTCTTTATCAAAGGGTTATTCTGGTGCAAGACTTGAAACTATCGAAACACTAGTAGCTATGCTAAACAAGGGTGTTACACCATGTATACCTGAAAAGGGTTCACTAGGTGCATCTGGTGACTTAGCTCCACTTGCTCACATGGTTTTACCTATGCTTGGTCTAGGCGAAGCTTTCTACGATGGAAAGAAAATGACTGGTAAAGAAGCTATGGACAAGGCTGGCATCGAAACTATTGAATTAACTAGCAAGGAAGGTCTAGCTCTTATCAATGGTACTCAAGTACTAACTGCTGTTGGTACATTAACTTTATATGATGCTATGAAGCTTGCTAAATTAGCTGACGTTGCTACATCTCTTACAATGGAAGCTATGGGCGGCATCATCGACGCTTTTGATGAAAGAATAGCTGACGTTAGACGCCACCAAGGCATGTATGACACTTCATACAATGTAAGAACTATTCTTGAAGGATCAAAGAACATCACTCGCCAAGGTGACTTAAGAGTACAAGATGCTTACTCACTAAGATGCGTACCACAAATTCACTGCGCATCAAAGGATACATTAAACTATGTTAAGAGCAAAGTTGACATTGAAATCAACTCTGTTACTGACAACCCAATCATCTTCCCTGATGATGAAGCTGTTATCAGTGCTGGTAACTTCCACGGCGAACCAATGGCTCTACCATTTGACTTTTTAGGCATTGGTATCAGTGAAATAGCTAACGTATCCGAAAGAAGACTTGAAAGACTAGTAAACCCAGCATTATCAGAAGGTCTACCAGCTTTCTTAGTTAAGGAAGGCGGAGTAAATTCAGGCTACATGATAGTTCAATACGCTGCTGCAGCTCTTGTTAGCGAAAACAAGGTTTTAGCTCACCCAGCAAGTGTTGACTCTATCCCATCTTCAGCTAACCAAGAAGACTTAGTATCTATGGGTACTATCGCTGCTAGAAAGGCTAGAGAAATCTATTTAAACGCAAGAAAAGTTATAGCTATGGAAATGTTTGCTGCATGCCAAGCTATTGACATAAGAGGAGACAAGGGTCTTGGTAAGGGAACTAAGGCTGCTTATGACGAAGTAAGAAAAGTTATTGACTACATCGACAAAGACAAGGTTATGTACTTTGAAATCAACAAGGCTGAAGAATTATTAGCTGATGACAAGGTTCTTAACGCTGTTGAAAAAGCTGTAGGAGAATTAAAATAATAAATTAAGTAAGGAGGTCACTTATGAAATTTGATGTTAAAGATGCTATGACAATCAAGCTTGATCCAGTTTTACCTGAAATGCATAAAATTGATCCAAAGGTTAGAAGAGCACCAGTAAGGGATTTAACTCTTTCAAAGCATGAGATTGAGCTAGCTTTAAGGAATGCGCTTAGATACATTCCAGAAGAATTACACGAAGAATTAGCTCCAGAATTTATGGAAGAGCTAATGACTAGAGGAAGAATTTATGGCTACAGATTTAGACCTGAGGGCAATATCAAGGCTAAATCCATTGACGAATACAAGGGTAAATGCATCGAAGGAAAGGCTATACAACTAATGATTGACAATAACCTTGACTTTGACGTAGCTCTATATCCATATGAACTTGTTACTTACGGTGAAACAGGACAAGTTATGCAAAACTGGATGCAATACAGACTAGTTAAAAAATATCTAGAAAATCTAACTGATGAACAAACACTAGTTATGGAATCAGGTCACCCACTAGGATTATTCAGAAGCCATAAGACTTCACCAAGAGTTATTATCACAAACTCATTAATGATAGGTGAGTTTGACAATCAAAAACATTGGCACAAAGCAGTTGCTATGGGCGTTGCAAACTACGGACAAATGACTGCTGGCGGCTGGATGTACATTGGACCACAAGGTATAGTTCACGGCACATACAATACAGTTCTTAACGCTGCTCGTCTAAAATTAGGCGTTCCACACGATGGCGACTTAAGAGGCCACATCTTCATTTCATCAGGTTTAGGCGGAATGAGTGGTGCTCAAGGTAAAGCAGCTAAAATTGCTAATGGCGTTGGTATCATCGCAGAAGTTGATATCTCAAGAATCAATACAAGACTTGAACAAGGCTGGATAGATGAATGTTCAGACGACCTTGACCAAGTATTCAAATGGGCTAACGAAGCAAGAGACAGCAAGACTCCTAGAGCAATCGCTTACCATGGCAATATCGTAGACCTACTAGAATACTGCGTTAAAAACAACGTTCATGTAGAACTACTTTCTGACCAAACATCATGCCACGCTCAATACGACGGCGGCTATTGCCCACAAGGCTTAACATTTGAAGAAAGAACAAAGATGCTTGCTGAAGACAAAGAAGGCTTCTGCAAATTAGTTGACAAGACATTAAAGCATCACTTTGAATTAATCAAAACACTAGTAGATAGAGGAACATATTTCTTTGACTATGGTAACTCCTTCATGAAATCAGTTTTCGATGCAGGCGTTAAGGAAATAGCTAAGAACGGAGTTGACGAATCAGAAGGATTCATCTTCCCAAGCTATGTTGAAGATATCATGGGACCAATGCTATTTGATTACGGTTACGGACCATTCAGATGGGTTTGCTTATCAAATAAGGCAGAAGACCTAATTAAGACTGACCACGCAGCTATGGAATGCATCGACAAGGACAGAAGAGGCCAAGACCTTGATAACTACATCTGGATCAGAGACGCTGAAAAGAACCAATTAGTAGTTGGCTCACAAGCAAGAATTTTATACCAAGATGAAATCGGTAGATTAAAGATTGCTCTTAAGTTCAACGACATGGTAAGAAAGGGTGAAGTAGGCCCAATCATGCTAGGACGTGACCACCACGACGTATCAGGAACTGACTCACCATTTAGAGAAACATCAAATATCAAAGACGGATCAAACATCATGGCAGACATGGCTACACAATGCTTTGCAGGTAACTGCGCAAGAGGCATGTCCATGGTAGCTCTTCATAACGGCGGCGGCGTTGGTATAGGTAAATCAATCAATGGCGGCTTCGGTATGGTTCTAGACGGATCAGACAGAGTAGATACTATCTTAAAGGCAGCTATGCCATGGGACGTTATGAGCGGTGTAGCAAGAAGAAGTTGGGCTAGAAACGACCACTCAATCGAAACAGCAATTCAATATAACAAGGATCACAAGGACACTGACCACATTACTATTCCTTATCTAGTAGACGACAAGATTATAGAAAAAGAAATGGCAAAGGTGGATGAATATGAAGCAAAGCGTCATAATTAAAAATATAGCTTCGCTACTTGCAACAAAGGCTAATGGCACAGTCAGAGCCGGTAAAGCACAAGGCGAAGTAGAAATAATCAAAAACGCATATATAATAACAGAAGACGACAAGATAAAAGCACTTGGTACTATGGATGAATACAAGGCAATGGATGTCGATGAAAGCAAGGCTACTGTCATCGATGCGACTGGTAAACTAGTTACACCAGGCCTTGTAGACTCACATACACACCTTGTTCATGGGGGCTCGAGAGAAAATGAGCTCTCTATGAAACTTCATGGCAAGACATACATGGACATAATGAACGCGGGTGGCGGCATACACGCTACACAAAGGCATACTAAAGAAGCAAGCTTCGAAGAGCTTTATGAAAAAGCGAAAAAATCACTTGATATAATGCTAAGCTATGGCGTTACGACAGTTGAAGCGAAGTCCGGCTATGGCATAGAAGACTTCGATACAGAGCTAAAGCAATTAGAAGTAGTGAAAAAATTAAACGAAGATCATCCAATCGATTTAGTATCAACATTTATGCCATGTCACGCAATGCCAGATGAGTACAAAAATGACAGAGAAGCTTTTATAAGCAAAGTTATTAACGAATACAATCCAAAAGTTATGGAAAAGGGTCTCGCAGAATTTGCTGACATCTTCTGTGAAGACGGCGTTTATACTATAGACGAGTCAAGAAGAGTTTTAAAAGCCTCAAGAGATGCGGGCTTCAAGCTTAAGATACACGCAGACGAATTAATTAGCTTCGGCGGAGCAGAACTAAGCGCCGAACTAAAATGCGTTTCAGCAGATCACTTGATAGGCGCCTCAGATGAAGGCATCAAGGCCATGGCAGCAAATGGGGTCGTAGCAAACGTCCTTCCAGCGACAGCATTTAACCTAAACACAGGTAAATACGCAAGAGCTAGAAAGATGATAGAAGAAGGCTGCCCAGTAAGTATCTCAACAGACTACAATCCAGGCTCCTGCCCATCTGAAAACATTCAACTAGCTATGCAAATAGCCTCAATCAAAATGAGAATGACAGCAGAAGAAGTATTCAATGCAGCAACTATAAACGCTGCAGCAAGCGTACTTAGAACGGAATCCATAGGTTCGCTTGAAGTAGGTAAGAAGGCCGACATCGCCATCTTTAACTGTGAAAATATTGATTACTTCGTATATCACTTCGGTATAAACCACACTTATAAAGTGATTAAGAGCGGAAAAATAGTTTATGGCGCTTAAATCATTTAGAGTATTAATAGTTGGCGGTTCAGATATATACGCACTAGGCGTAGAAGCTTCTCTCTCAGCTTTTGACGATATGCATGTCGTTGAGAGCTTTAGAGACGCTTCAGATGCTCAAGACTACTTAACAAGGAAGAGCGTAGACTTTGTTATCTACGTCGATGATGAGCTAGATGAAAGTAAAAGGATAGCCGATTTACAAAGGCTAGCCGTAATGAATAGGCGCTATAGAGTACTCTTTATGACAAACAGACCAAGCATCGAGATGATTATCTCACCGAAAGACTTTCACCTAGATGGCATCATGGACAAAGAGCTCAAGAGAGATGAACTTAGAAATGCACTTCTTGACATGAGAAAAGGGGTAGTAGTCGTGTCGAAGAAAAAGAACTTCAGCGTTAAGACGGAACAAAAATTGGGGGATTTTTTGGACCGCAAGGAGCTCTACGACACACTAAGCTCACGAGAGAAGCAAATTCTACTAAGCATCAAAGAGGGCTTAAGCAATCAAGAGATAGCCGACAGGTTTTATATCACTTTATCGACAGCAAAGACACATACGAGAAATTTGTATAAAAAGTTGGGAGTGAAATCACGGTCACAAGCAATAAAGTTCCTAAATTAAATACGGGTCAATATGATCGGACAGACCCACAAAACATTTTAAACTTCTTTTTTATGATGCACCTATATATATGGGTGCATCTTTTTTGCGTGTAAAACCATTTTTATGTAAATGGATTTGCGCGCAAAATGATTTTTGTGAATATGCTTTTGAGCCTATTGCTATTAAAATAGTATAGCTATCGCCCGTCATATGTTTATCGCTCGACATATGCCTTACGCTCGTCATATGTCAAACGCCTGTCAGATGCCTTACACTCGTCATATGCTTAACGCGTGTCATACGTCAAACGCTCGTCATATGCTAAGCTATTTGCGTGGTGAAAGCATTTCCATTGGCATAAGTATTTCTGTTTTCGAAAAAATTCATACGAAAGGAGTATTTTTTATCAAAACTCTTGTATTATTAAATCACTAGTGGTATAATATATAAAAGAGCTTTAATCAGGTAGAGTATATCGCCGTTAACACGAGCACATGAAGAATTAATAGACCGATTCTATATTAGCAAGTGTACGAGGGTATCATACATAGCAGCTCTTCGACTATAGCTAGGACCCTTAGGTCCTAAGCACACGCAGAAATGCAAGGAGGTTTTTATGAAGAAGTTTATTTCACTTATCTTGGCACTAGCACTTGTTATGACAGTACTTACTGGCTGCGCTGGTGGCAACAAATCAACTGGCGAAAAGAAAGGCGACAAGGACACACTTGTAATCGCTAACGACTCAGATGCTATATCTCTAGACCCAATGGGTACTAACGATAACGCATCTTCAAAAGTATTAGTTCAAATCTATGAAGGTCTATTCGAACTAAATGATAAGGCTGAAGAAGTTCCTTTACTAGCTGAAAGCTACGACAAGGTTTCTGATACTGAATACGTTTTCCACTTAAGAAAAGGAGTTAAATTCCATAATGGAGACGAAATGAAGGCATCAGACGTAGTATTCTCATTGAAGCGTGCGTGTGAAGCACCTAACGTTAAGCACTTGTTTAACACTATCGATGAAGACTCTATCAAGGCTGACGATGATTACACTGTAAGATTCAATCTTAAGTTCCCTTATCCTGGTATCATTGCATCATTAATGCATCCAGGTGGATCAATCCTTTGCCAAAAAGAAGTTGAAGCAGCTGGAGACAGCTACGGTACTTCTACTGATAAGGTTTGCGGTACTGGTCCATTTAAGCTTGATGAATGGTCTAAGGCTAACGCTATCAAATTAAGCAGATTCGAAGATTATTACGGAGAAAAAGCTAAGATGGCTAAAGTTGAAATGAAGATTATACCTGAACCAACTAACAGACTTGTTGAACTACAAACTGGTGGAGCTGACATAATCTATGAACTTCAACCACTAGATGTTGAAAAAGTAGAAAAAGATGAAAATCTTGTTATGTTAAAATCTGATGACTATGGTACTACTTATCTAGGATTTAACACTCAAAAGGCACCTTTTGATAATCCAAAAGTACGTGAAGCTATAGCATACGCTATCGATATAGACGATATAATTCCAAAGGTTTGGTTAGGTCTTGGTAAGACAGCTTCTAACTCAATGCCACCAACACTAGTTTACTCTATAGGTGGAGAAACAAAAGCTAAAGCTAGAGACGTTGAAAAAGCAAAAGCATTACTTGCTGAAGCTGGTTATCCTAACGGTTTTGACACATCTATCTCTACAAACGAAAGAAAACAACGTGTCGATATGGCTACTATAATCAAAGAACAACTTAAAGACGTTGGTATAAACGTAACTATCAACGTTATGGAATGGTCTGCATTTAATGATGTATTAAAGAACGCTAAACAAGATATGTTCGAAATCGCTTGGATTTCTGATACTCCAGACCCAGACGCATTCTTGTTCCCATGCTTCCACTCAAGTGCAAAGGGTGAAGGCGGTAACTACTGCTGGTTAGAAGACCCTGAAATGGATAAGATGCTTGATGACGCTAGACAAGAACTTGACGAAACAAAGAGAGGCGAAATCTATAGAAAGGCTCAAGAATATATTCTTGATAACCAAATTTGGATTCCTGAATACTGGTCAGAATTAACTGTAGCAACATCTAAGAATGTTGAAGGTTTTGAAATGAACCACTTTGGTTTCTACAAATTAAATAAGGTAAACGTTAAATAGTTAAATAATACAAAAAAGTGAAGGGGGAGGAGGAATCTTCCCCCTAACACATAGTTCATTTATATCGGAGGCATTATGTTAAAATATATTATTAAAAGAATCCTCTATTTAATACCTGTTATTTTATTGGTAAGTCTCTTCGTTTTCTGGTTATTATACATAACACCTGGAGACCCTGCCCGTAATATTCTAGGCCCATCGGCCACAGAACAACAAGTAGCAGAACTTAGAGAAGAACTTGGCTTAAACGATCCATTTTTCACGCAATTTGGTAGATACATATCTAACCTAGTATTAAAGGGTGACTTAGGCCGTAGTTACAGAACAAGAATGCCTGTAGTTCAAGAAATTGGCAACAGAGCAGGCGCAACTATTAGACTAGCATTTTTAGCTATAACATTCGCAGTTTTACTAGGTATACCTATAGGTATTATATCTGCGGTAAAACAATATAGTATTTTTGATAACTTGACAATGATATTCGCCCTTATAGGCATATCGATGCCAGTATTCTGGCTGGGTCTACTACTCATTATGCTATTTAGTGTGCAACTAGGCTGGCTACCAGCATCAGGCTTTGACATGCCTAATCAATGGGTTTTACCAGCTATAGCACTAGGAGCTCAATCTGTTTCTGTTATTACAAGACAAACAAGAAGCTCTATGCTTGAAGTAATTAGACAAGACTACATCAGAACTGCTAAGGCAAAAGGTCAAGAACAAAAGGTCATCACTAGGAAGCACGCTTTGGCAAACGCTCTAATCCCTATCACTACTGTTATCGGTACACAATTCGGACAACTTATGGGCGGTGCTCTAATGACTGAAGTTATATTTAGTATACCTGGCATAGGCAGACTTATGGTAGATTCAATCAAGATGAGAGACATACCTCTTGTTATGGGATGTGTATTATTCGTTGCAGTTACATTTGCTCTTGTAAATCTAATTGTCGACATACTATATACATTCATAGACCCAAGAGTTAAGAGTCAATATATGTAGGTGAATGATATGGCAGAAAAAAATATGAAAAAAGAGCAATCAATAAGAAAATCAAAAAGACAAACAGGTTTTAGTGAAGTTTTAAAAAGAATGAAGAGAAACAAACTTGCTATGGTAGGTCTAGTTATACTTATCTTGCTAGTTTTGGTAGCGATATTCGCAGACGTTGTTGCCCCATATACTTTCAATGACATGGTTGGTCCAACATATCAAACACCAAACTCTGAATTTATCTTCGGAACAGACCACTTAGGCCGTGATATATTCTCTCGTGTCGTTTATGGTTCTAGAATCAGTTTGAAAGTCGGATTTATATCCGTATCCATTGCTTTAGTATTTGGTGTAACACTAGGCGCTGTAACTGGTTACTACGGCGGTAAAGTCGACACTATAATCATGAGATTCATAGACGTGCTTCAAGCTATACCAGATATACTTTTAGCTATAGCAATCATGAGCGCACTAGGCACTGGCCTTGGTAACTTAATGATAGCCGTTGGTATAGCCTCGGTTCCAGCATATGCCAGAATCGTTAGGAGCTCTGTTTTAACTATAAAAGATAACGAATTTGTTGAAGCAGCAAAGGCCAATGGTTCTAGCGACTTTAGAATTATCTTTAAACATATAATTCCAAACTGTATGGCACCTATCATCGTTCAAGCGACTCTAGGTGTTGCTTACGCAATCATTAACGCGGCAGGTCTATCCTTCATAGGACTTGGACTTGAACCACCTACACCAGAGTGGGGCGCTATGCTATCGGATGGTCGTTCATATATCATGGACTTCCCACACATCACATTGTTCCCAGGTTTAGCCATCGTTATCACCATCTTTGCTCTTAATGTTATGGGCGATGGTCTTAGAGATGCACTTGACCCTAAGCTTAAGAGGTAGGAGGTTACTATGGAAAAAGGAAATTTACTTAATATAAGAGACCTATCTGTTGAGTTCAATACAGATTCGGGTGTTGTTAAAGCCGTTAATGGCATGAACTTGTCTCTAAACAAAAAGGAGACTCTTGGCCTTGTTGGAGAAACAGGTGCCGGCAAGACTACTACTGCTCTTGCAATACTTAACCTAGTACCTGATCCACCTGGAATTATTAGCTCAGGTGAGATTGAGTTCGATGGTAAGGATATATTAAAAACTAAAGAAAAAGACATGAGAAAGATTAGAGGGGAAAAGATCTCCATGATCTTCCAAGACCCAATGACAAGTCTTAACCCTGTTATGACTATAGGTAAGCAAATCGAAGAAGTTCTTGCTCTTCACACTAAACTTGATAAGAACGGAAGAAAAGAAAAGACTCTTGAAATGCTTGACCTAGTAGGTATCAGACGTGAAAGAGTTAATGACTACCCTCATCAACTTTCTGGTGGTATGAAGCAAAGAATCGTTATCGCGATGGCTCTTGCTTGTAACCCAGAGATAATCATTGCGGATGAGCCAACAACTGCTCTAGACGTTACTATTCAAGCCCAAGTTATGGAGCTAATGAAGGAGCTTAAGAGCAAGTTTGATACATCCATCATCATGATTACTCACGACTTAGGTGTTATCGCTGAAATTGCTGATAAGGTAGCGGTTGTTTACGCTGGCGAAGTTGTTGAAAGCGGTACTACTAAGGATATATACACTGACAAGAAGCATCCATACACTGTCGGACTGTTCTCGTCAATACCAAAATTAACTGGAGATGTTGAAAGACTTCAAGTTATTCCAGGAATGACACCAGACCCAACAAATTTACCTACTGGATGTAAGTTCCACCCAAGATGCACTAAGTGCATGGAAATGTGCAAAACAAACGAACCACCGGTTTATGAAGTAAGCCCAGGTCACTTTGTTAAGTGCTTCTTATACAAGGACGGAGCTATGGATATAGACGGCTCTAAGAATGAAGCTAGCGAAGAAATAGCTTCTGAATCAGAAGAAAAGTAGAGGAGGAAAGTTATGAGCGAAAATTTCATTGAAGTAAAACATTTATGTAAGTACTTTCCGACTAAGAAGGGCGTTCTACATGCAGTTGAAGACCTTAACTTTGAGATAAAAAAGGGCGAAACACTTGGCCTAGTAGGCGAATCAGGCTGTGGTAAGTCAACAGCTGGTCGTGCAATCATCAGATTACATGAGCCAACAAGCGGAGAAATATGGTTTAACGGCGAAGACATTATGAACCGTAAGACTAAAAAGGAAATGCACCAATTAAGACGCGAAATGCAAATCGTCTTCCAAGACCCATATTCATCACTAAACCCAAGACTTAACACATTTGACTTGATTGCGGACGCACTTTATGTAAACAAAATTTACGATAGTAAGAAAGAAATAGAAAAAGTTGTTCTTGAGATGATGGAAACAGTAGGTCTTGAAAAGAGACTTATGAACTCCTACCCACACGAACTAGATGGTGGTAGAAGACAAAGAATAGGTATCGCAAGAGCCTTAGTAATGAGACCTGAGTTTATAGTACTTGATGAACCAGTATCAGCACTTGACGTATCAATTCAAGCCCAAGTACTAAATCTTCTTCAAGATATACAAAAAGAAAAGGGACTAACATACTTATTTATATCACATGACCTTTCAGTTGTTCGTCACCTTTCAGACAGAGTCGCAGTTATGTATCTTGGACGTATGGTTGAACTAGCAGATTACAAGCAAATATTTGAAAACACATTACATCCATACACAAAGGCACTACTATCAGCAATACCAGTACCTGAGTATAACTACAAACAAGAAAGAATCATACTAAAAGGCGACGTACCAAGCCCAATAGATCCACCAGACAGATGCGTTTTCTATGGCAGATGTCCGATGAGAGATGAAGGCGTTTGCAATGGTCCTCATCCTACTCTAAAAGAAGTGGAACCGGGACACTTTGTTGCCTGTCACTTAGTTAAATAAAAAATTTCGAATTAACATTCCGGCCTAGGCTCGTTCGCTTTTTATCAATGTTCGAGTATGACCTATACGGTCCGCTTGATAAAAAGTTCCACTTCGCCTATTCCATGAATTTTCTCTTCGAAATTTGTGGATAAAGTTAAGTTGATATTGTAAATGTGTTTACATTGCATAATCATCATGTTTTATCTAAAAAATTAAACTTTAAGATCTAATTTAAATAAATTAGTGACTACAAAAGCAGATGCATCTTAGGTGCATCTGCTTCTTTATGTCTTAGAGCACAAAAAAGGAGCTAGAAAAAACTAACTCCATAAAAAACATTATCTATTTATTTTTCTTTACATAATCTAAGACAAAGTCTTTAAATCTCTTACCAAGTGGGTTTAGAGGCTTTTCTCTGTGATACAAGAAGTAAAAGTCTCTTGAGAAATCCACACCTTTTATGTTAAGGTACTTAATTCTCTTTTCCTTAATAT
>NZ_CAKPYL010000037.1 GCF_934202865.1 uncultured Fenollaria sp.
CCTGACTGCTTCGAAGATAGATTCATCAGGAACAAAGTACGGACTTTGTATCCATAGCCTATTTTTAGCTGAGCTTATCATTTTCAGATAAACATTCTTTATACTTTCATACATTGAGTCTGGTCCTGATGTTACTAGCTGCATTCTGCTTAAAGTCTTAATGTCATGATCTTTATAAAATTCACCTTTTGTTTTAATCTTAGTAGCAAATCTATAGTCAAAGTTAAATCTTCTTAGGTACTCTTCAACTATGTCCCCTTCTAATCTAAAATGAGTATCTCTCCAAAATCCAAATTTTTTATCATTGTTAATATACTCATTACCAACATTAAAACCGCCGCTATATGCAATTTTGCCATCAATAACAACTATCTTTCTATGATTTCTATAGTTGAATCTTGTAGTAAATTTAGAGAAAAACAATGGGAAGAACGAGTCTACTTCGCCACCTAATCTTTTAAACTCTATAAAGTGTCTTTTTCTGATGCTTCTAGAGCCAACTGCGTCGACAAGTATCCTTACCTCTACCCCTTCTTTTAACTTTTGATTAAGAAGGCTTATAAGCTCCCTTCCTAGTTCATCTGTTTTAAAGATGTAGTACTCTATATAGATGTATTCTTTTGCATTCTTGATGTCTTCAAATAAGTCTTTAAACTTATCTTTTCCATCAAAGTAAAATTTAATGTCGTTATAATCGGTAAAAGCGGAATCGCTTGTTGCTAAGCATAAATTTATTAAATCTTTTTGATCTGCATTTAGGCTATCTGAATTACTTAGAGCTATATACTTTTTTTGATGCTCAATAAGTCTTTTCTCTTGCTCATCTAGCATCATCTTTTCATCAAAAGTTTTTCTCTTTCTATAATTAAGTCCAAAGAACATATAAAGTATAAAGCCAACAAATGGCAAATAAAGTAGTATCATTAACCATAGCCATGTTGACTTTATATTCTTTCTTTCTTTAAAAACTATAAATAGGCCTAATAACAAGTTTAATAAATAACCAATTAAAACTTGTAATGAGACATCCATCGCATTATCTCCTATTTCTTAGTATTTTTTGATTTATACCTCTTGTTTGTATCCAATATTTTCTTTCTTATTCTAATAGATTTTGGTGTTACTTCTATTAGCTCATCGTCTTCAATGAATTCAAGAGCTTCCTCAAGTGATAATACTCTTGGTGGGCTAAGTCTAATAGCATCATCAGAGCCCGCTGCTCTTGTATTAGTCATTTGTTTCTTCTTAGTAACGTTAACTTCTATATCAAGGCCCTTTGGATTTTCTCCAACAACCATGCCTTCATAAACTTCAGTTTGTGGTCCTATGAATAATATACCTCTGCCTTGTGCAATATTTAATCCGTAGCTTGATGCAACGCCTGTTTCAAAGGCAATTAGTGATCCAGTAGTTCTTGTAGGTATCTCTCCTTTATATGGCTCATAGCCTAAGAAGCTCGAGTTTATAATACCTTCGCCGTGTGTATCAGTCATAAACTCCCCTCTGTATCCAATTAAGCCTCTTGCAGGCATCTTAAATACTAGTCTAGAGTATCCAGCTGAGTTTTCTTTCATCTCTTGTAATTCAGCTTTTCTTCTTGATAATTTATCTATAACCGCTCCAACAAATTGTTCCGAAACGTCAACTGTAACCTTTTCCATAGGTTCAAGCTTCTTGCCATTCTCATCAGTTTTGAATAGTACTTGTGGTTTTGATAATTGAAGTTCATAGTCTTCCCTTCTCATTGTTTCAACTAAAACTGATAAATGAAGCTCGCCTCTACCCGATACCTTAAATGCGTCTGTAGAATCAGTTTCTTCAACTCTCAATGATACATTTGATTGTAATTCCTTTTCTAGTCTTGTTCTTATTTGTCTAGATGTTACAAATTTACCTTCTCTTCCTGCAAATGGTGAATCATTTACAATGAAGTTCATAGAGATGGTTGGTTCAGATATCTTAACGAAGTCTAAAGCCTCTGGGCATTCAGAATCAGCTATAGTATCACCTATAGATATGTCTTCAATACCTGTAACGGCAACTATCGCCCCGCCCTTTTGTTCATTTGTTTCAACTTTGTCAAGACCAATGAATTCATAAAGTTTACCTATCTTAACTTTTCTTTGCATTTCTGGATGAAGCTTATTAACTAAGACAGCTTCTTGGCCATTCTTTATAGTACCTCTTTCAATCTTGCCTATACCAATTCTACCAACATAGTCGTTGTAGTCAATTGTTGATATAAGTAATTGTAGTGGCTCGTCTTCGCTTGATTCAGGAGCTGGTATATGCTCGATGATGGCATCAAATAAATCGTCCATATTATCTTTTTCGATAGTCACTTGATTTGATGCGTAGCCTTTTTTAGCAGATGCAAAGATAAATGGAGCTTCAAGAGCTTCATCCTCAGCACCTAGTTCTATGAATAAGTCTAAAACTTCGTCAACTACTTGAACAGGTCTTGCTTCTGGTCTATCAATCTTATTTATACATACAATAACTGGTAGGTTTAAATCGAATGCCTTCTTTAATACGAATTTTGTTTGTGGCATAGGTCCTTCAAAGGCATCTACAACCAAAACTACACCATTAACCATCTTTAGAACTCTCTCTACTTCACCACCGAAGTCAGCATGGCCGGGTGTATCAATGATATTAATCTTTTTACCGTTGTGTATAACGGCTGTATTCTTTGAAAGTATAGTAATACCACGTTCTTTTTCAAGATCTCCAGAGTCCATAACCCTGTCTTGTACAACTTGGTTTTCTCTGAAAGTTCCTGATTGTCTAAGCATTTGGTCGACTAAGGTTGTCTTACCATGGTCAACGTGCGCTATGATTGCTATATTTCTTAAATCTTCTCTTAACATATTATTCCTCCTAAACACTACCTTTTATTATAATACTTTTTTATAATAATTACAAGTATTTTACTCTCTATCATCAATAAAGCTTGAAAAAATAGTGCATTTTATACCATGTTCCAATCTAGCAACGCTGTCTGTCAAGGCTTCAACTATCTTTAGTCCCCTTCCACCAAGGTCACAGGCAGTATTATTCGAGCATATGCTAAGAGTCCCGACCCCTTCATCTTCTACTCTAAGTTTTATTGACTCATTGCATATAGATATGTATAGCTTAACTTTTTTATCCTTGCTATATTGGTTTCCATGTGATGCGGAATTAAGCAAAAGCTCATTAAGAACAAGCCTAATATTAAATATCATCTCATTAGGCAAATATTCATATAGATTTTCTACTATTCTATCTACAAAAACCTCGACACTTTCAATATTTGAAGATACTGTTCCATAAAATTTATACATTATATCCTTCCTCTACAATCTATTTATACCCGTGATAAAAAATTATTAAGCAAATTGTTACAAATTATCTGTTTTGGGTATAAATAAATCGAAAGGAAGGAGGTTGCATTATGGACAAATATGAATGCGATGCATGCGGTTATGTTTATGATCCTGAAATAGGTGATCCAGACGGAGGTATAGCTCCAGGAACAGCTTTTGAAGACATCCCTGATGATTGGGTTTGCCCAGTTTGTGGTGTTGGTAAGGACATGTTTTCTAAAATGTAACTAAGTAAATTAAAAGCCGAAGTGATTCGGCTTTTTCATTTTTATGATATAGTTAAAGGCGCTATTATCAGTATTGATATAAGCGCCTTTCTTCTTAATATTATTAAATTATCTCTTCGAACTTATTTAGTACCTCTTTAACTCCTCTTTTGTCTTGCGATGAAAATGGTATTAGTAAATCCTTATCCAAGTCGTGTAGTGATTTATTTATTATGCTTACTTGTTTTAATACTTGTGATGATTTTAACTTATCTAGCTTATTAGCTATGATGAGATAATCCGTTCCAGTTGATCGAATGTAATCATACATCATTAAGTCTAGCTTTGTTGGTTCATGCCTAATGTCAATTATTTGACAGATAAGAGCAATATTTTGAGACTTAACAAGGTACTCTTCTATAATCTTCTTCCATTTTTCTCTTTCCTTCATGGAAATTTTTGCATATCCATAGCCAGGAAGGTCAACTATTCTAAACTTATTATCCATATTATAAAAGTTAATAGTTCTAGTCTTTCCAGGTGAAGACGATGTATAAGCAAGTTTCTTTCTGTTAGTAAGCGCATTTATAAATGAGCTCTTACCAACATTACTTCTACCGACTAAGACTATCTCTTTAAGACCATCTTTTGGGTAACTTTTCTCGTCGACTGCCATCCTCTCTAAGAAGGGTTCATTAATCTTAAGCATCTTTATCACCATCTATGAAAATAATTTTGCTAAGCTCTTTAAAATTATTAACGTAGTGTACATTAAGACTTTCTTTAATATTTTTTGGAAGCTTTTCAAAATCTTTCTTATTTTCCATAGGAAGTATTAAATCCCTAATCTTCATTCTCTTAGCAGCAAGCGCCTTCTCTTTAAGACCGCCAATAGCAAGGACATTACCTAATAGAGTAATTTCTCCAGTCATAGCAAAGTATCTGTTAATCTTTTGATCTGTTAGAGCCGATAGTATCGCTGTTGTTATGGTTATACCAGCACTTGGTCCATCTTTTGGTATAGCGCCCTCTGGTACGTGAACATGTATGTCGTAATCTTTGAACTTCTTTTTGTCAATATTAAAGTACTCGTAGTTAGCCTTTAAGTAGCTTATCGCTAATTGACAAGACTCTTGCATAACTTTACCAAGGTTACCAGTTATATTAAGTTTGCCATCACCAGGCATTAATTGAGCTTCAACGTTTATCGTGTCGCCGCCTACCCTTGTCCATGCAAGGCCTACAGCCTTACCAACGCTGTCCTCTTTATCAACTAAGTTGTATTCAAAAATAGGTCCTTCTAGTAATTTATCAACAGTTTTTACCTCAACTTCTTTTACTAGATCATCATCCATATATTTTTTATAAACTAGCTTTCTAATTATTGATTGTATCTTTCTTTCAAGTTCTCTTACACCAGACTCTCTTGTGTAATTATCTATAAGTCTATAAAGAGCTTCATCGTCAAATTTTATTGCATCTTTACTTAAACCAGCATTTTCTAAAGACTTTGGTACTAGATACTTCTTTGCTATATTAAGCTTTTCTTCGTCAGTGTAGCCCTCTATCCTTATAATTTCAAGCCTATCAAGTAAAGCTTCCGGTATTGTATCTAACGAGTTTGCTGTAGTTATAAATAATACTTCTGATAAATCATATGGAAGTTCTAAGTATCTATCAGTAAAATCACTATTTTGAGAGCTGTCAAGCACTTCTAGCAGTGCGCTCGATGGGTCTCCTCTAAAATCTTGGCCTATCTTATCTATCTCGTCAAATAAAAATACTGGATTTTTTGACTTAGCCTTCTTCATTAAAGAAATAATTCTTCCTGGCATTGATCCAACATAGGTCCTCATGTGACCTCTAATATCAGCTTCGTCCTTGATACCGCCTAGTGACATCCTAACAAAATTTCTGTTCGTAGCATTGGCTATGGAGTTAGCGATAGATGTCTTACCAACCCCTGGCGGTCCAACGAAGCATATGATAGAGCCTTTTATAGCTTTCTTATTATTAAGTATAGCAAGGTATTCAAGTATCCTGTCCTTAACATCTTTTAAGCCGTAATGATCCCTATCAAGTATCTCCTTAGCTAACTTTAAATCCTTTGTATCCTTAGTTCTAGTATTCCAAGGAAGGTCCTTAATTAACTCGATATATTGAAGTGTAGAAGGATAATCAGGTGATGTTACTGGCGTTTGCTCAAGCTTCTCTATCTCCTTAAAAGCCTTCTCCTCTACTTCTTTTGGAGCCTTTAATTTTTTAATATCACTTCTATATGCATCAAAAATATTTTTAGCTCCAGATTTATCCGCATTAAGTTCGTTTTTTATAATCTTTAATTGTTCGTGAAGGATGTAGTCTCTTTGATTTTTGTCCATGGCATCTTTTGTTTTATCTTGAAGTGTTTGTAAAACCTCAATTGTAACTATGGATTTATTGATAGTATCAATAACTATCTTAGTTCTTTCCTTCTTGTCAAGTGCATTATTATAATCTTGAGTAATTTTTTTATCAATATCTAGCCTTGAGAATATACTATCCAAAAATACATCGTAGTCAACAGTACTTGGAGCTATCTTATCCTTACTTGATTGACTCTCCATAATAAGTGCATTTAACTTATCGAGTGCACTCTTAACTACCTCAGAGTATGTAATATTCTCAGGATTGTCAAATGAATAGTCGTTCTCGTCATTTAGTTTTATAAGATCACCATAAACAATGCCATCGCTCTTAAAAACATTAGTTAAATAAACCTTAGATAGTGTTCTAAAATTCATCTTCATGTACTTATTATTAGGAACTATGGATTCAATCTCAGCAAGTATACCTATCTCATGAACTGATTTTGCGCTTGATATAGACTTTCTATTTGTTTTTAATTGAAAAACAGCAAAGATACCATTAGTTTTAGATGCCTTCGCTATAGAAGTAACCAAGTCTTCATTATCTAGATTGATACTGTAAAAATTATTACTAACAAGGTTTAAATCTTGAATTGAAACGATGGGCACTTTGATGCCATCTTCACCATAGTCATCGTCAAATGAAAAATTATCAATTATTTCTTCATAATTATCCATATCTTTCTCCTTTAATAAAAGGCCGAAACATATCTGTCCGGCCTTATTGAGCTTCTAAATAAGCAATCTGCTTAATCTATGAAACGATTTTTTCTTCTTTATCCTTATCGTCACTTTGATAAGTAAGCTTCTTCTTTCCATCTATAACAGAGCTATCTATCTTTAATGTTCCATCGTACTTCTTAGATGGAAGTTCATACATTATATCAAGCATTACTTTTTCAATAATACTTCTTAGTCCTCTAGCTCCAGTCTTCATCTCAATAGCTTTTTGAGCTATCCTTCTAACTGCATCGTCAGTAAACTCAAGCTCTGCGCCATCCATCCTAATAAGCTCTTGATATTGCTTAATAAGTGCGTTCTTTGGCTCTGTTAGTATCTTGACTAAATCATCTTCCTTAAGCTCGTTAAGAGTTACTGTAACTGGAAGTCTACCTATTAGTTCTGGTATTAAACCAAACTTCATTAAGTCTTCGCTCTCAACATGCTTTAAAGCTTCTGACTTTTGTTTAGATTTATCGAAAATTTCTGATCCAAAGCCGTAAGACTTTTTATAAGTTCTCTTTGCAATGATGTCATCTAGTCCTTGGAAGGCTCCGCCAACTATGAAGAGTATATTACTTGTATCAACTTGAATAAACTCCTCTTGTGGATGCTTTCTGCCGCCTTGTGGAGGAACATTAGCTATAGTTCCCTCTAAGATCTTTAGAAGCGCTTGTTGAACGCCTTCACCGCTAACATCTCTTGTTATGGAAACGTTTTCGCTTTTCTTAGCAATCTTATCTATCTCATCAACATATATTATGCCTCTTTCAGCTCTATCTACATCGTAGTTCGCATTTTGGATAAGCTTAAGAATGATGTTTTCAACATCTTCACCAACGTATCCTGCTTCAGTAAGAGTAGTTGCATCACATATTGCAAATGGAACGTTAAGTATCCTTGCTAGAGTCTCAGCAAGAAGTGTTTTACCGCTTCCTGTTGGACCAAGTAAAAGTATATTACTTTTCTTTATTTCTACATCTTTATCAGTAGTATCCTTTGTGATTCTCTTATAATGGTTATATACAGCAACGGATAAAGTCTTCTTAGCGTCATCTTGTCCGATGACATAGTCGTCTAGAGACTTCTTTATCTCCATTGGTGTTGGTAAAACCATATCTTCGAAGTCATAATTTTCTTCATTTAGTAGATGGTCTTCCTCTAATATATCCATACAAACGTTAATACATTCATCACAGATGTATACATTTGGTCCAGATATCAATCTTTTGACTTCGTTTTGAGTTTTTCCACAAAAGGAACATCTTATTTCATCATATTTCGACATTTATTAATGTTTCTCCATAACTTTATCTATTAGACCGTACTTAACTGCTTCTTCTGCATTTAAGTAGTAGTCTCTGTCAGTATCTCTATTGATTATCTCAATATCTTGTCCAGTTTTTTCTGACAGTATCTTATTTATTCTCTTTCTAATTTCAAGAATCTTTTCTGCTTGAATACGAATGTCTTCAGCTTGTCCTTGAGTTCCACCAAGTGGTTGATGTATCATGATGTCAGCGTTTGGTAGAGCATATCTCTTTCCTTTAGTGCCTGATGCTAATAGAAAGGCACCCATTGACGCAGCTAAGCCAACGCATATAGTTGAAACATCAGGCTTTATATATTGCATTGTATCATATATAGCAAAGCCAGCTGATACTGAGCCTCCTGGTGAATTTATATAGATTTGTATATCTTTATCAGGATCTTCTGCTTCTAGAAATAACAATTGAGCTACAATTAAGTCAGCCATCTCATTGTTTATTTCCCCTGACAAGAAAATAATTCTTTCTTTTAAAAGCCTTGAGTAGATATCATATGACCTTTCTCCTCTGGAACTTTGTTCTACAACCATAGGAATTAATGCCATTTTATCACCCCATTAAATATATTTTACTTTTTTCTTTATATCGTCTATTGCTTTTGAGTTAAGTATGCCTCTATCTAGGAATTCTAGAGATCCTTCACTCATTGATTTTTTAAATTCTTCTTTATCTTCTGCCTTATACATTTCAGCTAATTTATCAAGTTCTTTGTCATAATCTCTCTTTGTTGCTTTTAATTTATTTTCTTGAGCATATTTTTCAAGAATTAAACCAAGTTTAACTCTCTTTTCTGCAGGTTCTTTGAATGTTTCCTTGATTTCTTCGTCTGTATTTCCAGTATACTTCTTGTAATCTTCATAGTTTAAGCCTTGAGCTTGTAGTCTATATTGGAAGTTTCTTAATTCGTTTTCTACTTCGTCTTCAATCATTCTATTTGGAACATCAAATTTTGTTTCTTCAATAACTTTATCAAGTACTTTGTTTTCTCTTTGAGCGTCAATCATTTCATTGAATTGAGCTTTTAATTTCTTTCTTAAATCTGCTTTAAATTCTTTTAATGTATCAAATTCTGAAACATCTGATGCAAAGTTATCATCAAGTTCAGGCAATTCTTTAACTTTAATTTCATTTATAGTGCAGATAAATTTAGCATCTTTTCCTTTTAGATCTTCTGCATGATATTCTTCAGGGAATTTAACATTTACATCAAATTCTTCTCCTATAGCTCTATCTACTAATTGATCTTCAAAGCCTGGTATAAATGAATTAGAACCAATTTCTAGTTCATAGTCTTTTGCTTCTCCGCCTTGGAAAGCTTCGTTATCTACATAACCTTTGAAATCAAGCTTAACTATATCACCTTTTTTAGTTTTTCTATCTTCAATGATAGTGTATCTAGCATTTTCGTTTCTTAATCTTTCGATTTCATTTGTAACTACTTCTTTATCGAATTCTTCTTTAACGTCTTCAACTTCTATCTCTTCGAAGTTTGGTAATTCAAACTCAGGAACTACTTCTACTTCAAATGTAAAGTTAATATTTTCATTTTCTTTAAAGTCTTTAACATCAACATCTGGTTGATCAACAACTTTTAAATCTAATTCTTCTAATGCCTTTGGATAGATTTCTTGAAGCATTATGTTTATAGCTTCATCGTAAAATACTTGAACGCCATAGTTTTGTTCAATAATCATCTTAGGTACTTTACCTTTTCTAAATCCAGGAATACTAAATTTTGATCTAATCTTCTTATAAGCTTCGTCTATCTTAGGCTCAAAATCCTTCCAATCCACGTCTACATTGAAGTAAACTTTATTTTTTTCTTTTTTGTCAAAATTAACTTTCACTTAATTCACTCCTTAAAATTACTTATGTTGTTATTATATCACTAATATCGTTATAAGTAAATAAATATTTTACTTAATTACACAAGAAAAAGTCAAACAAGATCAAAGTTTGACTTTTAATTAAATTATTTACCAAAATCAACGCTTGGTGCGTTCTCTGCTCCATCTTGAGCTTTAAATGTTTCAAATTTATCAAAGCCTAGCATCGATGCAAAGATATTGTTAGGGAATGTCCTAACTGATTTATTGAATTCAGTTGCTTCGTTATTAAAGTCACGTCTTGCAACTGCTATCCTGTTTTCAGTTCCTGCTAATTCATCTTGTAAACTTAAGAAGTTTTCATTAGCTTTTAAATCTGGATAGTTTTCTACAACTATGTTAATGTTTTTAGCTAGTTCTGTATCAAGCTTTTCATAGTCTTCAGGTGTTTTTGCATCTGTGTATCCACTTCTAAGTTTAGCTATGTTTTCAAGCGTTTCTTCTTCGTGTTTAGCATAACCTTTTACTGTTTCAACTAAGTTTGGTATTAGGTCTGCTCTTCTTTGATATTGAGTTTGAACTTCTGCCCATGTCTTATTAACATTCTCTTGTCTGTTAACTAGACCATTGTACTTAAATGCTACTAGTGCACCTAAAGCAATTACTATTACTAGTATAATTAAAAGTGGTGAAAATTTACCTCTTCTTTGTCTTTTTTCTTCCATTTCATATTCTCCTTTATTTAAAATTTATTTACCAAGATCCTGATGCTCCGCCGCCGCCAGATGAACCGCCGCCAAATGAGCCGCCACCTGATCCGCCGAAGCCGCCAAATCCGCCTGAACCACCAGAGCCTCCGAAAAAGCCACCAAATGGATCATCGTCATCGAAAAATATATTTCTACGTCTACGTCTATACATTCTTCCTCTTCTGCCGTAGATATATCTTGATCTATTAAGCCTAGATGTAATCATAATAAATAAAAATATTAATAATATTATCATTACTGGGCTTATAGATAAGTCATTTTCAAGTCCTAATTCATTTACGTCTATTTCTTCAAACTTTACATTGTACTCTTCTCCAATGTAATAAATTACGCTATCGAACGCATCTCTAATACCTTTATCGTAATCTTCTGCTTGAAAATTAGGTTTTATTACATTTCTTATTATTCTTCCTGCTTTAGCATCATTTATTGCGCCTTCAAGCCCATAACCTACTTCAAACCTTACCTGTCTATCATTAAGGCTTACTAATAAAAGTACTCCGTTGTTCTTTTTCTTATCACCTATGCCCCAATCTCTAAATACTTTATTAGAAAATGATTCTATATCCGTTCCTCCTAGGTCGTTGACAGTAAGTACAGCGACTTGGCTTCCATAGTCTTTCATTTTAAAATTCATTTCATTAATATGATCAATAGTATCTTGAGAGATAATATTTGCATTATCGAGAACAAATCCATAATCAGGCTTTGAGATTGCTTTTGCAGTAAAGCCTTGTAAGAAAATTATTTGAACTATAAATAATATTATAAATTTTTTAAGAAAGCTCTTTTTCATATTTACCTCCGTATATAAAATATACCCGAAATGTCATGCTTTTAATCAATTAAAGCTTTCCTTCCTTTTCAAATATTTCTCTCAAAAACTTTCCTGTATATGATTTTTTATTCTTAGCTACTTCAATAGGTGTTCCTGTCGCAACTATGGTTCCTCCCATGTCTCCGCCTTCTGGACCAAGGTCTATGATGTAGTCTGATTGCTTAATAACATCAAGATTATGTTCTATAACTAAGACTGAATTGTTTTGATCAACAAGTGTGTTCAGTACCTTTATAAGTTTAGCAACGTCATGTGAGTGAAGACCTGTAGTTGGCTCATCAAGTATATATATTGTTCTTCCAGTTGACTTTTTAGAAAGTTCTGTGGCAAGCTTAACTCTTTGTGCCTCGCCACCCGATAGCTCTGTTGAGCTTTGACCAATCTTTATATATCCAAGACCTACATCATAAAGCGTTTGTAGTTTTCTTGCTATACGCGGTTGATTTTCAAAAAACTTTAGTCCTTCCTCAACTGTCATTTCAAGCACATCGGCTATAGTTTTGTCCTTAAACTTAACTTCAAGTGTCTCTCTATTGTATCTCTTTCCTTTACATACCTCACATGGTACATATACATCTGGCAAGAAATGCATTTCAACCTTTAATATACCATCGCCCTTACATGCTTCGCAGCGACCGCCCTTAACATTGAAAGAGAATCTTCCTTTTTGATAGCCTCTCATCTTAGCCTCTTGTGTCATGGCAAAGACATCTCTAATTAAATCAAAGGTACCTGTATATGTCGCCGGATTTGATCTAGGCGTTCTACCTATTGGGCTTTGATCAATTACTACTACCTTATCGATGTTTTCAATGCCTTCAACAGCTTTTCTCTTACCAGGTTTATATTTTGATTTATTAATCTTTTGTGCTAGTGATTTATAAATAATTTCATTTACAAGTGTTGACTTTCCTGAACCAGAAACACCTGTTACTGTAACAAATTCACTTAGAGGCACTTCCACGTCTATGTTTTTAAGATTGTTTTCGCTTGCTCCTATGACTTTCAAAACATTATCTTTATCAGTTTTTCTATACTCATCCTTTAGTGGTATTTTCTTTCTTCCAGATAAATAATCGCCTGTGATGGACTTTTTACATTTCATAACCTTATTGATATTGCCTTGAACAACAAGATGACCACCATGTATACCTGCTCCTGGACCAATATCTATAATCTCGTCGCAATGGTGCATAATCTCTTCGTCATGTTCTACTACAAGTAAGGTGTTGCCTGCGTCTGTTAGCTCTCTAAGCGCTTGTATCAGCTTTAAATTGTCTCTTTGATGTAAGCCTATGGATGGCTCGTCCAAAACGTATATAACGCCCACTAGAGCAGAGCCTATCTGCGTAGCAAGCCTAATTCTTTGCGCTTCACCACCAGATAGAGTCTTTGCCATTCTCGATAGATTTAAGTAATCAAGTCCTACAGTTATTAAGAATGATAATCTCTTCTTTATCTCAATCAAGATTTGTTCAGCAATCTTTTCTTCTGTTTCATTAAGCTTTAAATTATTTATATAATCAAGTTCGTCTTTTATACTAAGCTTTGTAAATTCATATATATTTAAATCGCCTACCCTAACAGCAAGCGCTTCCTTTTTTAGTCTTGCACCGTGACATTCAGGGCATTCAATCTCTTCAACGTACTCCTCAGTGTTATCTCTAACCGCTTGAGACATAGAGCTTGTAAGCCTATCCATCATTACCGATAGTATACCCGGCCACTTCTTATTAAATTCTTTAGATGTTTTTGTGAATAATGAATTGTACTTAAACCTTACATTGTAGTCAGTACCATTAAGTAAATCATCTATCATTTTCTTAGGTGCTTCTGAGAATGGCTGGTCTTCTTTAAAGCCATATTTATCTAATATAAATTTAAATATTTTATAATAATAAGTGCCCTTCTTAGAATTTTTAAATGGCTCTATGACTCCTTCTTCAAGTGAAAGTGAATAGTCGGGTATAACTAAATCCTTGTCAATGCTTCTAAAGTAGCCTAGCCCGTTACATCTCTCACACATACCAAAGGGACTATTGAATGAAAATAATCTTGTAGATAGCTCATCAAATGATATACCACAGTCAATGCAGGCATATTTTGTTGAATAAGATTTTTCATATAAGTCTAAATAATTTATCTTAACAAGGCCATTCGAATAATGAACTGCAGTCTCAAGTGAGCCAGTTAGTCTTGATAATATACCATCTTTAATCACAAGCCTATCGATAACGATGTCAATATCGTGTTTCTTGTTCTTGTCTATATCTACTTTATCTGTAATATCATGCATTTCGCCATCTAAAATATATCTGACAAAGCCATCTTTTTGGATTTGATCAAGAACTTTTTTATGTTGACCCTTTTGTCCTCTGACGATAGGTGCTAAGACATAAATCTTTTGTCCTTCATCGTGGCTCATGATTATATCAGCTATCTGATCAATGGTTTGTGATGTAATCTTCTTACCACAGCTTGGGCAATAGATTTGGCCAATTCTTGCATATAAAAGTCTTAGATAATCATAAACCTCTGTAACTGTTCCTACTGTTGATCTCGGGTTATTGCTTGTAGTCTTTTGGTCTATGGATATAGATGGACTTAGACCGCTAATAAACTCAACATTCGGCTTAGTAGTGTTGCCTAAGAACATTCTAGCATAGCTTGAAAGGCTCTCCACATATCTTCTTTGACCTTCAGCATATATTGTGTCAAAAGCAAGTGAAGACTTCCCTGAGCCTGATAGTCCAGTTATAACCACAAATTTATTTCTAGGTATATCTATATCTAAATTTTTTAAATTATTTTCATTGGCACCTCTAATAACTATTTTATTCTCCAATGAATAATTCCTCCTTCTTCAATTCTTCTATCATATCTCTGTATTTAGCAGCATCTTCGAAATTTAAATCCTTTGCCGCCTTATTCATCTTTGTCGTAAGTTTCTTAATCTTATCTTGAACGCCCTTTGCGCTATAAGTGTACTTTTCGCCCTCATCCATCGCCTTAGTTACTTCAATAACATCTCTAATCGATTTTTTAATAGTCATAGGCGTTATATTATTATCTTCATTATACTTCATCTGTATCTTTCTTCTTCTAGCTGTTTCATTAATTGCGCTCTCCATAGATTTAGTTATAGTATCTGCGTACATAATAACAAGTCC
>NZ_CAKPYL010000038.1 GCF_934202865.1 uncultured Fenollaria sp.
AGATTAGTTTATGAGGCTATAGAACGCTCTGCGTCTATAGTGTACATAGTTATTAACGAAGACTTTGATGATGAATATATATCTGATAAGCCTTATGAAATTATTAAAATCGAAAATAATTTATTTAAAAATTTACAAGATACTGTTACATCTCAAGGCATAATAGCTGTCTGCAAAGAGAGTTTAAATGAAGCTTATGACTTTGATGAAAAAACAGTTTTATACTTAGAAGATATACAGGACCCTGGTAATTTAGGTACGATAATTAGAAGCGCGGCGTCATTTGGAGTAAAGACCCTTATACTATCAAAAAACTCATGCGATGTGTACAATGAAAAGGTTTTACGCGCGTCGATGGGAGCCATATTTCTAGTAGACGTTCATTATGAAGATTTAAGTATAATAAATACATTCAAAGAGAAGGGCTACAAAGTATACTCAACATCGCCACGAGGCAAGGCCATAAGCTATACGGATGAAAATGCTTTTATACTTATGGGCAACGTGGGCAATGGCTTAACAGAGGAAGCATTTAAGATGAGTGACGAGACCATCACCATAGCCAATACAGGCAAACTTGAATCGCTTAACCTAGCTGTAGCGAGCTCGATTATTATATATGAAAGATATTTAATGCAATAGTAGCAATATGTGGTATAATATAGGTATCGGAGGAAGCATATGAAAGAAGAACTATTAAAAATTAAAGATGAGGCCAAAGCTTTGATCGAAAAAGCTGAGGACTTAAAGAGTTTAGAAGATTTAAGAGTTAAATTTTTAGGCAAGAAAGGTGACTTAACAGCCATACTCAAGATGATGGGCTCCTTATCACCTGAAGAAAGACCTGTTATGGGACAACTTGCAAACGAAGTAAGAGAAGACATTGAGGCTCTTCTTAAGAATAAATTTGACGACTTAAACGCTCTTGAAAGAGAAAAAAGATTAGATGAAGAGACTTTGGACATAAGTATTGACAAAGATCTAGTTTCATTGGGACATGAGCATCCGCTAATCAAGGTTAAGGAAAAACTTGAAGACTTATTTATGAGGATGGGCTTTAAGGTTATAGAAGGACCTGAGATTGAAACTGTAGAAAATAACTTTGACTTACTTAATGCGCCACAAGATCACCCATCAAGAGATATGTCTGATACTTTTTATATTGATAAAGAAAATTTGCTTAGAACACAAACATCGCCAGTACAAATCAGAGCTATGAAGAAGTACGGAGCACCACTAAAGATGGTTTCATGCGGAAGAACATTTAGGTTTGATGACGTTGATAACACTCACTCACCGATGTTTTATCAAATGGAAGGGCTTGTAGTAGGCGAAAACATTTCTCTAGCTAATTTAAAATTTACTATAGATCAATTTGTTAGAGAGCTTTTAGGCGAAAAGATACAAACAAGATATAGACCGCATCACTTCCCATTCACAGAGCCTAGTATGGAGGTCGACGTTACTTGTCACAAGTGCGGCGGCGAGGGCTGTGAATTCTGCGGAGGAACTGGCTGGTCCATGGAATTACTTGGCTGCGGCATGGTACATCCGAATGTACTTAGAAACTGCGGCATAGATCCAAAGAAGTACTCTGGCTTTGCTTTTGGTTTCGGCGTTGACAGAATCACTATGGTTTCGTATGGTATCAACGATATAAGATTGCTTTACGAAAACGATCAAAGATTTTTAGATGAGTTTTAGGAGGACGATATGTTATTACCAATTAGATGGCTAAAAGATTATGTAAATATTGATTGCGACAATAAAAAACTAGCTGAAGACATCACTTTAACAGGTTCTCATGTAGATGGCATAGTTGACTCATTTAAAGGCCTTGAGGGAGTTATTACTGTTAAGATTAAACGCATAGAAAAGCATACAGATGCTGATAGATTAAGAGTATGCTATGTGGACGATGGCAAGAGCGAAATTGTCATAGTAACTGCTGCACCAAACGTAGAAGAAGGCGATATAGTGCCACTTGCTACAGTTGGAGCAATAATTGCTGGCGGAAATAAGATCGAAGAGCATGACTTTAGAGGAGTAGTTTCTTATGGTGTGTTCTGCTCGTTAGCTGAGCTTGGCTACGATGCAAACGTAATCAACAAAAAAGTAGCTGAAGGAGTTTTAGTTCTTGACGAAGATACTCCTATAGGCAAGGATATAAGAGAAGTTCTAGCTTTAGATGAAAAAGTTCTTGATATAGAGATTACACCAAACAGACCTGACTGCCTAAGCGTTTTAGGAATGGCAAGGGAAGCAAAGGCAACCTTTGATAAAGAACTAAAAGAGCCTGAGTATAAAGAGGCAAAAGATTCTGAAGATATTAAAAATTATATCAAAGACATCTCCATCGATACAAAGGACTGTTTAAGATATTACGCAAGAGTCGTAAAAGATGTAAAAGTAGGTCTTTCTCCACTTTGGATGCAACAAAGACTTATGGAGTCAGGTGTTAGACCTATTAACAATATAGTCGACATTACAAACTATGTTATGCTAGAACTAGGCGAACCGCTACATGCTTTTGATGTAAATACAATTAAAACAAAAGAAATTCACATAAAAAATGCTAAGGAAGAAAAATTCACTACGCTTGATGAAATCGAAAGAGATTTAAAGCCTGAAGACATTGTTATAACAGATGGAAGTGACAATCTTGCTCTAGGCGGCATCATGGGAGGACTTGATTCATCTATTACAGATAGTACTGAAACTATCATGCTTGAAGGAGCTAGCTTTAACAGATCTCAAATCAGATACACATCGAAGAGACTTGGACTAAGAACAGAAGCCTCAAATAGATTTGAAAAAGGCATTTCACCACTAATGTCAAAGAAAGCAGTTGATAGAGCTGCTTATCTAATCGAGCTTTTAGGTGTAGGAACAGTAGTTGATGGTTATTATGATGTAGTTAACTATGAGGAAAAAGATGAAGTGATTGAGTCTGATCCAGCTAGAATCAACACTTTACTTGGTAGCGATTTAAGCGTTGAGACAATGCTTGATAATTTAGCAAGACTTGGTATAGAAACAAAATATGAAGACGGACTTTTGATTTCAAAGTCACCATACTACAGAACTGACCTTGCTATTGAAGAAGATATTGCTGAAGAAGTTGGTCGTATCTATGGCTTCCACAATATTGAAGCAAAGCCTATCAAGTCAGAGACATCAGTTGGTATGCTTGACTACAAAAGACAAATCGATAAGCACATCAAGACTTTACTTATAGGACAAGGCATGGATGAGATACTAACTTATTCATTCATCAGTCCAAAGAACTATGATGCACTTAATTTAAAAGAAGATCATGAGTTTAGAAAATATATCGAATTAATTAATCCACTTGGTGAAGACTTTAGAGCGATGAGAACAACACTTATCGCAAATATGCTAAAAGTTTTATCGCTAAACATCAATAATATGAATGAAAAAGGTGCTTTCTTTGAATTTGGAAACACATTTGAAAAAGAAGGCAGTAAGTATATCGAGAACAAGACTATGTCCGTAGGCTTCTACGGTTATGGTGACTTCTACATGATTAAGGACATCTTAGTTAAGATACTAGAAGGCCTTGCTATAGAAGGATACGAAGTAAAGAGAAGCACTGAAACAAGCATCTTCCACAAGGGTAGAAGTGCTGACTTTTATATCAATGGCGAAAAATTTGCAAGCCTTGGTCAAGTTGACTACGCTGTTTGCGATAAGTTCTCCATAAAAACAGATGTTTATGTGATGGAGCTTGACTTAGAAAAGATATATCCACTAGTTAATCTAGAGAGAAAATATGTAAAGATAAACAAATTCCCAGCTGTTAAGAGGGACTACGCCATAGTTATAGATGACGCTGTTCCATTTGGCGACGTGAAGAAAGAAATTTTATCGCATGGATTTGACATCGTTAAGGACGTACAAATCTTTGACGTATACAAGTCTGATAAGCTTGGAGCTGATAAGAAGTCACTAGCCTTCAAGATTAAGTATCAAGGCGAAAAGACTCTTAAAGATAAAGATATACAAAAAGTTGAGAGCGAAATTTTGGCTTCACTTGAAGAAAAATTCGCTGCCATCTTAAGGAAGTAAGGAGGTAGGAAATGCCAGAGAGAGTAACCGTTCATATCAACGGCAGAGATTTCAATATTCGTTCGGAGTATGATGAAAAGTATGTTTCAGATATTGCATACTATGTTAATAAGTTAATAAAGGATCTTTTAGCTAATAATCCAAGACTTGACTCGCTTATGGCAACAACCCTTGCGACTGTCAACGTTACCGATGAATTATTTAAAGCGCAAAAGAAGCTTAGTGAGTATGAGAACACTCCTATAAACAAGTCAGCGGAGTACATGGACCTAAATGAAGCTTATCAAGAAGCTCTTAAAAAGATTGAGAAGCTTCAAGAAGAGCTTAATAACAAGGCGGACGAACTTGTTAAGACTAAGCTAAATACAGAGGATCTTTATCAACAGCTTAGCCGCATCAAAGAGGGAACAAGTCAAGACAGTGACGCAAAAACTACAAATAAGAGCAATATAAAAAACAATCACAATAATAATGTTAAATAAAAAGACAAAAGTACTAAGCCCTGTCGGCACCTACGAAGCGTTCATTGCAGCGCTTAAAGCGGGTGCTGATGAGGTTTATTTTGGCAGTGAAAAATTCAACGCAAGGCGCTTTGCAAAAGGCATTACAGATGAAGAAATAAAATCGATGATAGAGCTAGCAAAGCTTTATGGCATCAAACTTTGTATGACAGTAAACATCATTTTAGATGATAAGGAAGTAGTCGACGCATTATTTTTGATAGAGCAGTATAGAAATATGGGTGTCGACGCTTTCATAATTACTGATTTGGGTTTAATATCGCTTGTCAAAAAATATTTGCCAGGCGTTGAGGTACATGCGTCAACACAGCTAAACATAGCAAATCTCGCGAGCCTTGACTGGGCTATTGAGAATGGTTTTCAAAGAGCAGTCATAGCGCGTGAAAAAGACTACAGATTTTTAGAAAAAGCATCTGAAAAAGATATAGAGCTCGAAGCCTTTGTTCATGGAGCGCTTTGTTATGCAGTTTCAGGTCAATGCCTAATGAGCTCACTTATAGGTGAAAGGTCTGGTAACCGCGGGACATGCGCACAGCCATGCCGTAAGATGTATGATGTTTACAGCGAAGGAAAATTATTAAGCGAAAAAATTTATGCTATATCAGAGTACGATTTAAATACTTTGGACTCAATAGATAAGCTCATTGGCTATGTTGACAGCTTAAAGATAGAGGGCCGCATGAAAAACCCTTCTTATGTATACTTAATAACTAAGCTATATAAGGATAAAATTTTAGGCGTAGAGAATGCTCATAGACCTGATGAAGTCTTTAACAGAGGCTTCACTAAGGGACATATCTTGAAAGATGGCATGGACAAGATGCTTGTCAAAGAGAAAAAGCATTTTGAAGGCGGTTTTGAGCTAGAAGATTTTTCATTTGCAAAAAAAGATATAAGTTTTGATTTAAAAGCAAAAATTGGTGAAAAAATAATTTTAACTCTTCATTATATGAGTGAAAAATATACTGGGGAGTCTGAATACATAGTGCAAAAAGCAAAGACAGCTTCACTTGATAGAGAAAAAATTATTGATCCAATCATCAAGACTGGAAAAGACTTTTTAAATGTAAAAGACGTGAGACTCGATCTTGATGAAGATGCCTTTTTACCAGTTAAAGAGCTTAAAACATTAAGAAGAGAGCTTATAGAGGAGCTTCTTAAAAAAGATTTTAAGGGCGTTAACATCGATAGAAAGAAAAAAGATATCTTGACTCCTTATGAAAATAAAAAAGCTTTACAGCCAAAAATCATTCTTAGAGCCTCCTCATATAAAGATGTAGAAGGTATTGATGTAGACAAGGCTGATACGCTTAGCCTATATCTAAACAAAGATAATCTTACTTACTTAAGTAAAATCGATATAAATAAAGAAGTATATACATCAAACGCGGCGAGTGACGAAGACCTTGATGAGTACTATGAACTTCTTCATAATTATGGTGAAGCTATCGACTCAATAGAAATAAGTGAGCTAGGTGCTTATCAAAGGCTAAAGAGCTTTGATAAAAAGATATATGCTTCATATATGATGAACGTCTTTAATTCAGAAGCTGCTAAATACATGAGCGAAAGCCATTTTTCAGGCTTTACGTACTCACTTGAGATGACTTTAGCACAGATGGAAAAAATCATGAACTACGGTCTCGAAACAAGGCTATTTGCTTACGGCTATCCAGTCGTCATGATGAGCAAGGCCTGCCCATTAGCAAATATTAGAGATGACTGTGACCAAAGATGTGACGCCTGTCCTATAAACAAGGCAAATGAACTGGTTTATGAGGATAAGGAGCGTTTTATCTTTACTCGCGAAAATAATTATACGAAGATTTATAACTCGCAAAAAATTTTTATGCTCGACAAGATGGACGACATCAAAAAATTAGGAGCTTCAAGCATTATCATAGATCTTGATAATGAAAGCGATAAGAAAAAAATTAATGAATATATAGAAAGAATTAATAATGGAGATGGAATAGACGCGATAGAAAGTTTTACTAGAGCGCATTACTACAAAAAAGTTTTATAGGTGAATAAATGGACAAAGCACTCAAAGTTTTAGAATATGACAAAATAATAGATATGCTACTAGACTTAACTCAAGGTGAGCTTGCAAGAGACTTGGTAGAAAAGCTTGAGCCGTCAAATGACATAGATGATATAAGGCGCATGCAAGAAGAAACATCTGAAGCCTACAGGGTTTTAGTGAGGTACGGAGACATTGACTACTCATCCGCAACGCATATAAAGCATCTCGTGTCAAAGGCAAGTCTTGGGTCCATGCTTTTTATAGAAGATTTATACGATATAATGCAAAACATCTTCTTAGTAAGCTCAATTAAGAGATATTTAAAAACATCTATAGAAGATGAAAACTTAAAGCTAAAGCACTTAAGAAGGCTAAACGACAGCTTAGCCTCACTTGATGATCTCAAGAAAAAGCTTAGCATGACTATAGTATCGAGAGACGAGATAGCGGACAATGCCTCGAGCACTTTAAGGAGCATAAGGCGAAGCAAGAAGCTTAAGAATCAAGCGATAGAAGATAAATTAAATTCATATATAACTAGTGATAAAACTAAAAAATATTTACAAGATGCCATAGTTACTATGCGTGAAGGAAGATATGTAATACCCGTTAAAAACGAGTACCGATCAAGTGTTGAGGGCATGATACACGATATATCTCAAAAGGGATCAACAGTTTTTATTGAGCCAATGGCAGTCGTTAAACTAAATAACGAGTTAAGAGAGCTTGAAAACGAAGAGAAAAAAGAGATAGAAAGAATACTCTATGAGCTATCAAGCGAAGTATCTGAGTACAAGGCCTATCTTGAAACGAATGAAGAAGCTTTAAAAAGTATCTCATTTATATTTGCAAGGGCAAGGCTAGCTAGAGAGATGAGGGCGACAGAGCCAGTTTTAAACGATAAAGGCTATGTCAATCTAAAAAATGCAAGGCACCCATTAATACCAAAAGATAAGGTAGTGCCAACAACACTTGAGCTCGGAGATGAGTACACATCACTTATAATCACAGGACCAAACACCGGTGGTAAGACAGTTAGCTTAAAGACGGTTGGACTTATTACGCTGATGGCAAAGTCTGGTTTAAATATACCATGCGATAACAATTCATCAGTGGCAGTCTTTGATAAAGTTTACGCTGATATAGGCGACGAACAATCGATAGAGCAGTCACTATCAACATTTTCATCACACATGAAAAACATTGTTCATATAGTTGAAAACGCCGAATATAATGACTTAGTTCTATTCGATGAACTAGGTGCAGGTACTGATCCAACTGAGGGAGCGGCTCTTGCTATATCCATATTGAAGCTCTTTAGAGAGAGAAGAATTAGGACCATGGCGACGACACATTACTCACAAATCAAGTTTTATGCGCTTACGAGCGAGGGCGTGAAGAATGCATCGATGGAGTTTAACGTCGATACACTGTCACCAACATACAGGCTCATCATAGGCATACCTGGTAAGTCAAACGCTTTTGAAATATCGAAGCGGCTTGGCCTTGATCAAAAGATTATTGATAGCGCAAAAGAGCTTTTAAATGAGAACGACACTCGTTTTGAAGATGTTCTTAAGGCCATAGAAGAAGATAGAACTGAGATTGAAAACAAAAGAATTAAGATTAATGAAGAGAATGAAGAGATAGAAAGGCTTAGAGAAAAGCTTGAGAATAAAAATAAAAAGCTTGAAGATAGGCAAGAAGCCATCATTAACAAGGCAAAAGAAGAAGCGAGAGAGATAGTTAAGAAGGCGAAGAGCGAGAGCGCATTTATAATAGACGAATTAAAAGACATCTCATCCTTATCTAAAAAAGAGGACAGACGAAGGCTTCAAGAGGCAAAGGACTACCTAAGAGAGCTTGAAGATGAAAATAGATTAAAAATAAAAGACAATAAGAAGCGAACAAAAGAAATTCCTAAGGACATCAAGCTTGGTGAAAGCGTTAGAATCATTAGCATTGATAAGTTTGGCGAAGTAGAGACGCTTCCTGATGATAAGGGCGACTTAAATATTCAAGTTGGCATCATGAGTGTTAGAAGCAATATTAATGACATAGAGCGAAGTGAATCAAAAGAGGAAGTAAAGGTCGAGAAGAAGACTAAGTCCATTAACAAGGCTAAGTCAAAAAATATAAGTTCAGAAATTAATTTAATCGGAAGAACGGTTGATGAAGCGATACTTTTACTCGACAAATACCTTGATGATGCCTACCTCGCAAGGCTTAAAGAGGTCAGGATAATTCACGGTAAAGGCACTGGCACACTTAGGGATGCAGTAAGAAAGTATTTACAAAATAGCAAACATGTTATAGAATATAGAGAGGCAGACTATACGGAGGGCGGTTCAGGAGCTACCGTAGCTGTTATTAAGTAGGAGGTAATTATGATAAATTTTAAGGAAAAAGTAAGCGACGCTTTAAGCGCAGTTATTGAAGAGCTATCTAAAGAAGAGATAGATAATCTAGTAGAAACACCGCCATCGTTTGATATGGGTGACTACGCGTTCCCAGTATTTAGACTTGCAAAGACATACAAGAAAGCACCTAATCTCATAGCTGAAGACATAAAAGAAAAACTAGGGGATAACGAATATTTTGAAAAGATAGAAAATGCAGGACCATATGTAAACTTCTTTATTAATAAAGAAAAACTTCTTGAAGCAGTTTATAAAGAGATAGAAGAAAAGGGAGAAATGTATGGTTCATCAGACATGGGTAAGGGCAAAAACGTTATCGTTGAGTTCTCATCACCTAATATTGCAAAACCAATGCACATAGGTCATATAAGATCAACAGTTATTGGTAACGCTCTTTATCATATATTTAAGCACCTTGGCTACAATGCCATCGCCATCAATCACTTAGGTGACTATGGTACTCAATTCGGTATGCTTATAGCTGCTTACAAGCTTTGGGGCGACAGAGAAGCTATCGAAAAGAATCCTATAGACGAACTTCTTGATTTATATGTAAGATACAATAAACTTCAAGAGCTAGATCCAGCTGCAAGAGACACTGCTAGAGACTGGTTTAAAAAGCTTGAACAAGGCGATGAAGAAGCTACTGAAATATGGACTTGGATGAAACAATTATCAATAGTTGAGTTCGAAAAAGTATATGATATGCTTGGAATAAAATATGACTCATACAAGGGCGAAGCATTCTACTCAGATAAGATGCCAGCAGTTATCGAAGAGATAAAAGAAAAGAACATCGGTAAGATGGACGACGGCGCATACATCGTTGACTTAAAGCCATATAACTTAACACCTTTGATCATAGTTAAGTCCAACGGAACAACAACTTATGCGACAAGAGACATCGCTGCTGCTAGATATAGAAAGAAAACTTATGACTTCTACAAAAACATCTACGTAGTTGCCAGCGAACAAAATCTTCACTTCCAACAATGGAAGCAAGTTCTTAAGCTAATGGGAGACGAGTGGGCAGATGATTGTATCCACGTTAACTTCGGTTTAATCTCACTTAAGGACGGCGCTCTATCAACTAGACAAGGAAGAGTTTTAAAACTTGAAGACGTTTTAAACAAGGCCATAGAAAAAACTAGAGATATAATTGAAAAGAGAAATCCAAATCTTGAAAATAAAGATGAAGTAGCTAAGATGGTTGGTACTGGAGCTATAGTTTTCCAAGAGCTATTCAACCAAAGAATCAAAGACTATGTATTTGACTGGGACAAGACACTTTCCTTCGAAGGAGAAACAGGTCCTTACGCTCAATACACATACGCAAGATGTAAGTCATTAATCGATAAGAACGGCGGTTTTGATCCAGAGAAAGTTGATTTTGATCTAGTTAAAGACGAAGCTTATGAAATATTAAAATATGTTTATGACCTACCAAGAACTATAGTTATGGCGATGGAAAAGTACGAAGCCTTTTATATAACAAGAAACATCATAGACATAGCAAAGGCATTCAACAAGTATTACGCAGCAAACCAAATAATTACAGACGACGAAAAGCTTACAAATTCAAGACTTGCTATAGTTGACATAACTCAAAAAGCGATTAAAGTAGGCATGAACCTAATAGGAGTACAAACTCCAGATAGAATGTAATGAAAGTCGTATTTGTAGGTATTAACGCAAAGTTTTCACATACAAATATTGCTATAAGATATTTAAACAATGAGCTTAAAGATATGGTAGATTCTTCCTTTGAGGAATTTACCATAAACGAGCCTTTGGAGAAGATTGTTTACGAACTTCACAAGAAAGACGCCGATGTACTTATGTTTTCAACTTATATTTGGAACATCGATTACGTCAGAAAAGTTATTACTTCGCTAAAAAAGATTAAGCCAAGCTATACCATAGTCCTAGGCGGACCTGAGGTGAGCTTTGAAAAAGAAAGCTTTCTTAGAGCAAATCCAGCCTGTGACTACATAATCTATGGCGAGGGCGAGAGGGCTATGAAGGAATTTATTCTTTATAAGCAAGACGAGCTAAGTATTGACGAGGTTCACAATCTAGCCTATATTAATGATAATAGATACATTAAAACTGAAGAAGCACCCCTTATCGACATGAAGGATCTTAGCTTTCCTTATGAAGATGAAGAGGCTTTGGAGCATAGAACACTCTATTATGAAGCACAAAGAGGCTGTCCATATAGGTGTTCTTTTTGTTTATCTTCAGCAATAAAAGGTCTTAGGTACAAGCCCATTGACTTAGTGAAGATGGATTTAGATAGGCTTATAGCTATGAAACCGTCTATAGTTAAGTTTATAGACAGAACCTTTAACTCGAACGAAGACTTTGCTATCAATATAATCGAACATATTTTAGAAAATAATAAAACGAATACCAAATTTCATTTTGAAATCACTCTTGATAGGATGAGTGACAGATTTTACGAGACTTTGAAGAAACTTCCTAAGGATATGGTGCAGTTTGAGATAGGACTTCAATCAATAAACCCACAAACGCTCAAAGCGATTCAAAGGCACAACGACTTAGAGAGAATCAAAGGGCACTCGCAGATGATTAAGGAGCTGGGGACTATTCATCAGCACATAGACCTTATCGCAGGACTGCCTTATGAGGACTTTGATAGTTTTAAAGAGTCTTTTAACTATCTTTATGATTTTAAGATAGAAAAAATTCAGCTCGGCTTTTTGAAAATGCTTAAGGGCTCCTTAGTGCGTTCACAAGAGGAAGCCTTTGGATATAAATACACTGACTATGCGCCTTATGAGGTTTTGAAAAATGAATTCTTATCTACAGATGAAATTATTGAGCTAAAGAAAATTGATTACGTCGTTGATAAAATTTATAACGAGGGAAGCTTTAAAAGAACACTCGAGATACTTGAAAGGCTGTACGCAAGCCCATTTGCAATGTTTGAAGATCTAGCAAATTTTATCGATGAAAACTTTGGCGTAGATAAGACCATTAAAAAAGAAAATTTATATAGACTAGTATATGAATTTATAAAAGTAAAAAATATTCTATCGGATGAGCTGGTCAAAGCACTGAGTCTTGACTATGCAGTGAACGTCAAATCACAGGCACCGCTTGACTTTATGCCATTTACAAAGCTTAGGGGTGACAAGCTACACAGCATTTTAAGGGATGAAGAGTTTAGAAAAACTTATTTATGGAAATATATAGAAGAGAAGAACAAAGACATCGTCAATAAGGTCGCCATCATACTTATGGATGGAGCAGCATATCTGGTTGACGAGGACGTAGAAAGGATTAGTGATGACTATGTTCAAAGATATAATTTATACAAACACAGAAGCGTTTAAAAGGCTTGGCACAACTATAAAAGAGAACTTTTCAGTGCTTATAGTCATGATGCTAGGCCTATTTGCCTTTGATTATCTGACAAACTTGATAGCTGGAGCGCTCGCAATGGCGCTTGGCGGCGGCTTTACTATAATGCTAATAAGCCTCTTTATGTATATACTTATGCTTTTGAAATTTTCACTAGTGGCAAGTCTATTGTCAAGAGCAGTTGAAGGCGAGAAGATTCGTCTAAACAGCATATTTATGGGCTATAAGTATTACTTAACAAAGCTAGTTAACTATGTCTTCATCACTTATCTATTTGGCTTAGTTTTGGATATGGTCTTTAGCTCAGGCTCATTCACAAATCCTTATCAAGTGGACCACAGCCTATTATATGCCAAAATGCTAGTGAACTTCATCGTTGTCTTCATTTTTAATGCATCGTTTGAAACACTTTACCAAACAGGAAACAATAGCATAGCCATCTTTACGTATGGAGCAAAATTCTTTTTTAATAACTTCCTTCAATGGTTATTCGCAGCAATACTATTAGTCCTTGCGCTTAACAGTGATATATTTGCAGGCGGCATCATTTTAAAAGGGATAGTTAGCTACGTCTTAATGCCTATCATCTTCATATATAGAGGCCACCTATTCAAAATACTTGACAATTCATCCATGAGAATGAGAGCTTTTAGAAGGAGAATGGACTAATGAATATCGATAGTTTTAAATATTTACTTAGTGAAATATTTTTCATAGACTTAAAAGAAGAGCATGGAGCCTTCAAAAAGAACGTTGAATACCCAGTTCTTATCAAGGACATGAGAAATATTGTAAAAGAGAATAAAGAAGATATAGATGCAAAGCTATTTTTAAGAGCTATGCCCATAGTTTTGTCACTCGATAATAATTTTACGCACAAAAGTGCTTATGAAGATGCAATAAAAACTGTGAAGGACTTTGATAAATTCTTATTGCATGAAAGTTTAAACGAAGGCAATGACATAGATATAAGGCTAGTCTATGCCTATTATCTAAAAGAAAATTACGACGATGTAAATTATGTATATTTATATGTTTCACTTCTAGAAGAAAAGTACAAAGAAAAGGCCATTGACGAAGCTATAGAAATCTTTGAAAAGATTTACCTTGATTATAAGGATGGGAAGTACGCTTTATACAAGCTAGGATATTACTATAGATATAAGAAGGACTACATCAGAAGTAAGGCCTACTTTGAAAAATACCTGAAGCTTGAGGACGAACTTGAGAAAAAAGAAGAGGTTCATGGCGTTTTGAGCCTTGACTATGAAGAGTACAAGATTGAACTAGCCGAGTACTTTATAGGCGTGAAAAAATTTAAGGAAGCATATGATATATTGATAGAAAACATTGATAATGCTAAGGATGATAGAGTCTTTTACTACTTAAGCGTTGTTATGACCATGACAGGTAATTTCAAAGAGGCGCTTGACTACGCGATAGAGTCGAGCAAGGACAGGCAGAGCGCTCAGTACATGGATCAGCTTGCTATATCAAACTACAACAGCGGCAACCTCGATAGCGCCATCGCAATACTTGAAAAGCAGATAAAGAAAGAAGACTACACGCCGAGCACGAAAGAGTACTTAGATAAGATGATAGAACAAAGAGATATGATGAATAAATAAGAGATGAACCCTCATTGACGAGTAAGTCGGTGAGGGTATTTTTTATTTATATGGATTGGGTCTTGGGTGTATGATGAGCGGATGATTTATGACACGTACTTCGTGTGAGACGATTGATACAATAGTGTAAATTGATTTGCTTGACAACAATGTATAGTAGCAAATAAAAGACTTGTATATTAATGTAAAAATATTTTTAAAAATTTTTAAAATTGTTTAACTTTTTTCGAAAAAACCCTTGACAAGTAAGAAAATTAATGGTAGAATGGATAAGTCATCTGGAAAAACCATATGGCAAGCAAAACTGAATAAAAGTGAAAAGAACGATTTAAACCAATCAATTTTTTTATTGATAAATAATTTCGAATTTAA
>NZ_CAKPYL010000039.1 GCF_934202865.1 uncultured Fenollaria sp.
GCAAAAGCCGCAAATTAGGCAAGAAATTACCGTCCTCCGCCACCGGATCCGCCAGCGGAGAATCCTCCGCCGCCGCCGAACGACATCCCACCTCCGCCTCCGCCGCTTGACGACGATGACGAAGACGCATGGTTCTCATACACGTGGCTCATGGCTGTTCCCAAATGATTAACTACGTGGTACATCACAAGTGGATCCATGCCGCTATATCCAGCGTAAGTGTAGTTAGGGTCTATCATCTTAAACTTATAAAGTACCTTTTCCCCAAGGCCAAATAGCGCCGCGAGCACTAGGTAATCGTCCCAAAGCGCGACCTCAACGGCTTCACGCTCATTAATCAAAGTGAAGTCCTTCAAAAACTTGATGAAGCCCTTTTGCTTAACCGCTTCTTCGCGGCCCTTCATAGTTAGTTTATCATATTTAAAAAACACAAGACGCGTCTCTTGCGTCGACAGCCTTGCTTTTTCGGACTCAAGCGAGGAGATATCCTTGTACTTTTGCACAAAGTACGTCGCCTGGTCACCTTTGTCAAACGCCTTCGTAAGCTCAGCGTTTCTCAAAATGCGGTCCTCGCCAGACGCTCTCTCAACAAGATCAAAAAGCTCTCTTTCCATGCTGTCCGCATTTGCCGGCTCCTTGATTATGGCGAAGCAATCCTCAGCCACATCCCTCTTAAAAATAAAGCCCTTCTTGAATTTTTCGTTAATCACTTCGATGTTGCCGTCCTTAATCCATTTCAAAAAGTAAGCCGCGACCAAATTTCTCACCGAAAATGAATGGAATTGCGAGTGGATAAAATTATTCAAAATTATGTTGCCGCCAATAGGTAGGTCCCTGTAGTAGTCAACATCTTCAGGGAGTTTGCCCTCCTTCTTTTTAATGGACTTGCGAAACATCATTGACGCAAAACCCGTTACTATCGCGATAAAGGCAAGACGCAAGGGCCCCATAATCATGTTCGTCGCTCTATTTAAGCCATTTAAGAAGCCTCCGCCAGCATACTCATAACCATAATCATCTTCAGCCTCATCAGCGTCTTCAGGAATATTTTCTTCGTGACGATCATAATAATCAGAGCCATCCATAGCTCTTTCCTTCATCTCTTCAAAAGTGCCACTGCCTATGCTAATGGGATTGATCACGCCCTTATTTAAGCCAAATAAAACAGTTAGGTGATTTGCCGGGCCAAAGTCATTAATTTCATGAACTATGACCTTGCCGTCTTCAAAAACAATGTCAGCGCTTGAGCCAAAACCCCAAACACGAGCGTTGTCCTCAGTGATCTCGCCACTCTCAAGGCTTAGCTCGAAAGAAACCTTTTTTGGAGCAGGGTCCATCTGATCATTCACAAAACGAATGTTGAAGCCGTCCATATCGTCAAAGCTTTGAGCGGCGCTGCTCATAGTATAAGTCAAAGTATAAGTCTTGTCCTTGTTTAGGTCGCTCTTGCCAAAGCAGAGCTCTATGCCGTCATAAGTCTCATTAATACCGCACTTGCGAGCCTTTTCATCAAAGGACGCATCGACATTCCAATTATTAATGGTTTCATAAGGAACATTTTCATCCGAAACTTTATAATCCGCAATCACTATGTCGCGCATATTGCTCTTTGGTATGAAAAACTCAGTGCCTGTGCCGGGTGTGGCTCTCCAAACTTCAGTCACCATAAGCGCGCCGTCATCCATAAGCGTGGCCTTTATCTCAATCGAGTCGATACTATCCGAGGCAGCATATATATTTACAGAAAAAACTATAAGTATAGCTGCAAGGATAGTCGCGAGTACTTTTTTCATTATCTAAACTCCAAATCAGGCATGTCCTTTTTGTTGTCATCAACAGTCAAATACTCTCTTGGATGCACGTTTAGCATCGAAGCAACTACTGATGATGGGAACATCTTAACGTCTCTGTTAAGCTTTGTAACGCAGTCGTTGTAAACCATACGGCTCATTCTAACTTTATTTTCGTAGTCGTTGATTGAGTCCATAGTCTTAGTGTAAAGCTCAGACGCTTTTAGCTCTGGATAGCTCTCAGCCACTGCATTTATCCTAGATAGAGCGCCTTCAAGTAGAGCCTCATCGCCATTGACATCGCCGGCAGTTTTTAGAACCGGTCTACGCTTTTCGATGATGCCTACAAGAGATTCGTACTCGTGAGCCGAGTAAGCCTTAACCGCACTAGCAAGCGCCTTTAGAGCGTCCCAACGCGAGTTAAGATTGACAGAGATGTTGGCAAGAGAATTGTCAACGTTTTCCTCTAAAAACACGAAACGCCTTTGTTGGCCGATGTAGTAAGAGATTAAAACCACTACTATCGCTCCTAAAATTACTATAAACATAATTTTTCCTCCTTAATAGATATTTCATTTATATTTTACCCAAAAATTGTAAGGGAAATGTAAAGTTTTTTAATTTTCTTCTTATTATATATAAATATGGCCGCCAGTGGCACAGCTATTCTTGATAATGGAGGCGTCTTGTGATAAAATAAATAGGTAGAGAGGGGAGAATTGTATGTTTGATAAAATAAAATTACATTTTTTGACCGAGGCGGGCACGCTTAACTCACTGGGCAAGATCGCCCTCGTGCTATTATACTTCGTCATCGCCTTGATTATAGTGAAGATCATCAGCTTAATCATAGGTAGGCTTGCGAAGAAAAAGTACAACAAGCTCAGAACCATCGACGCGAAGAGGCTTAAGACCGTGCTGAGCGTTTTGAAGAGCTTTGCGACAATCATCATCATGTTTACATGGTTTTTGTCGGCACTAAGGATATTCGGTGTCAATACCTCGGCCATCATCACTACTGCTGGGATAGGCGGTATCGCGATCTCCTTTGGTGCGAAGAGCCTCGTTGAGGACATCATCAGCGGTATATTTCTTATGCTTGAAGATAGCTTTGTGATGGGCGACGACATCACTGTAGCGGGCAAAACTGGTACTGTTGAGAAGATCAGTCTGCGTACAACGACTATCCGTGATTATAACGGTGAGCTGCACGTCATTCCTAATGGCGAGATAAGAGTCGTGACAAATAGGAACAAAAACGTTCAAAGAGCGCTGATTACAGTGCCTATAGCATATGATGCCGACGCGCAAATGGCGATCGACGTCTTGACGAAGGCGCTGAAAAAAGTTGATGAAGATCACGCAGTTATTGAAGAGGTTAATGTATGGGGCATAACTGATTTTAATAGTGATGGTGTGGTGATATCATGCGCCGCTAAGACTATACCGGGTGAGCAATGGAGGATTGAAAGGGAGATGCGCAGAATTGCTATCGAAGAGCTTAGGAGGAATAATATAAGAGTTCTAGATAAAACTTTTGTGATTAATAATTAAAAAATACGTTCGCGTTCAAATTCCGTCTAAGGCTTGCGCGCTCGCTTCCTCCTTGCGGAGTACCTGTACGTACACCTCAGTCGGTCGCTCGTTATGCTTCGCCTTATACTAGAATTTGCTCTGCGAAGTCCCATGGTCGGACATTGATCCAGAGTAAAAATGATTAGGGTTTGTGAATAAAGGAAAATGATCTAAATAAAAAAATATAAAAAGTGTTTGCGCTCGATTAGCGCCTAAGACTTGTTTTGCTCTGCGAAGTCCCATGGTCGATGTGTGATCCAGGGTAAAGAGAATTAGGGTTAGTTAATAAAGGAAAGAGATCTAAATCGAAAAAATAAAGTAAGGCGATTGCATTTGATTAGCAAAAACACTTTTTGAAGTGAATTTGTCAAGTCTAGTAAAAATGAAATGAAAAGTGATTTTCATAAACATAGAAAAAAGATATAAAAACTAAATTTAATAAGCAAAAGAAAATGGTCGGATCACTCCGGCCATTTTTTATATTAATCAATTGCAAACTATTTATCTATCTCTTCTCCCAAAAGATATTTCTTTCCATCCTTCTCCCAAGCCACGCACGAGTCCAAATTAATATTCATCGCGCTATTCAAAATATTCCTCTCCGCCATATCATTCTTCTCCATAAGCTCGGCGACAAGGTCCTTGATCTCGTAGCGTATATTACCCGATCTCTTCTTCGTAACGGAGCAGGCGCAGTCCAAAGCCTTGAGATCACTTCTCTTAAGCCATCTCTTAATGTCATCTTCCCTTATGTAGTACATAGGCCTAATCAGTTTGAGCCCTTCAAAGTTTTGGCTATCAAGTATCGGGCGCATGGTCTTGAAAGTACCAGCGTAGAGCATATTCATAAGCGTCGTCTCAACCACATCATTCATGTGATGACCCAAAGCGACCTTGTTGCAGCCAAGCTCCTTCGCCTTGCCATATAGGGCGCCGCGGCGCATACGAGCACACATGTAGCACGGGTAGTCGCCCGCAAGCTTCTCAGCCACTTGAAATATGTCCGTCTCAAATATTTGTATGTCTATGCCTAAAAATTTGCATAGCTCCTCAAGCTTCTCCCTATTCTCCTTAGTAAAGCCAGGGTCCATGCTCACGTAGCAGACATCAAATTTAAAAATCGAGTGCTTCTTCAGCTCCTCAAACATCTTCGCAAGAAGGATCGAGTCCTTGCCGCCACTGATAGCGACCAAGACCTTGTCACCCTCTTCAATCAGGTTAAAATCGTTTATCGCCTTAAGAAATTTCTTCCAAAGCTCCTTGCGATAGCTCTTGATGATGAAGCGCTCAATCTCTTTTTTCTCTATACTATACATTATATTTGATTAAAGAGTCAACCTTGTAGCCATCAAGCTTGTCGCGGCCCTTAAGGTCAGTTAGTTCAATCAAAAACTCAAAAGCAACAATTTCGGCACCCATCTTCACAAGAAGATCCTTAACAGCCTCAACAGTTCCACCAGTCGCAAGAAGGTCATCAATTACAACAACCTTAGTGCCCGGCTTGATCGCGTCCTTGTGGATCTCGATAGTATCAGTGCCATATTCCTTTTCATAAGAGTACGACACAGTCTCGCTGGGTAGCTTGCCCTTCTTTCTAACAGGAATAAAGCCAAGACCCATCTTGTAGCTAAGCGCGCAGCCAAGCATGAAGCCCCTCGCCTCAGGTCCGACAATGTATTCAGCGCCAAGGCCCTCGATATTCTTTTCTAATTCATCTACAGCGTACTTGAAAGCGTCCTTGTCCTTAAGAAGCGTAGTTATGTCCTTAAACGAAATCCCTTCCTTCGGGAAGCCTTCAACCACCCTTATAGTGCTTTTTAAATCCATATTATCACCCAAAGAGTATTATACCACTAAATATATTTTATGGCAATCGTTTTGTATTATCTTTATGTGAATGGCCTTGCCACTACGTAAATATTTCTTTATAGAAAAAATTTATATTCAAAGTCTTTAGTATAGTATAATGTTATATTACATTTTGATTAAAAAGCACATTTGCTATTGCAAATATTTTAATTAAGAAGTATAATATAGATAAGAAAGGAATTATTTAGGACTTTCAAAATTATTCAATACTAGGGAGGTAGTAGTATGAAAAAGTTAAGAAATATTTTGGCTATGCTAATGGTATTCGTTATGCTAGTAGCAGTTATGCCAATGAATGTATTTGCTGAAGATACACCAGGAACAACTGAACCAACAAAACATGCTATAAAAATAGCAGAAGGTATAGAACACGGTTCTGTTACAGCAAATCCTACTGAAGCAGCAGAAGGTGATGAAGTTACATTAACAGCGACTCCAAATGAAGAAGGTTATGAATTAGAATCACTTACAGTTACTAAGGAATCAGGAGGAAATGTTGCTTTAGCTGAAGGTAATAAAACTTTCACTATGCCAGCTGAAGCAGTTACAGTTACAGCAACATTCAAAAAGACTGAAACAGAAGCAGATAAAAAGGCAAAAGAACTTGAAGAAGCAAAAGCTAAAGCTAAAGAAGAAGTTGAAGCTCTAGAAAACCTATCAAACGAAGAAAAGAAATCATTTGAAAAAGCTATTGATGACGCTGAAGATTTAAAAGGCGTAGATAAAGCTCTTACTGATGCAAGAACAAAAGATGCAAACAATAAAAAAGCAGCTGATGATAAGAAAGCTTTAGATGAAGCAAAAGAAGACGCTAAGAAAAAAGTAGATGCAGATGAATACTTATCAAAAGAACAAAAAGAAGATGCTAAGAAAAAAATAGATGCAACTCAAAATAAAGATGCATTAGATAAAGTAATTGAAGAAACTAACAAACTATCTGCGCAAGAAAAAGATAAGAAAGTAGCAGAAAAAAACGGCTACTATAATGTCTTCAAAGGATACACAAATCACGGATCTTTCACAGTAAGTCCAACTTTAGCTAAAGAAAAACAAACTATCACTGTAACAGCTACACCAAATTATGGCTATGCAGTTAAAAGCGTTTACTATATAGAAAATAATATTAAACATATTATTAAGAACTATGCATACAACGACTACTATTACTATGGATACAACGGAAGATATTACAACGATTACAACTACTATTACAGTGACTACAGAAACTATTATTACAATGATTACGCTACTTATGAAGATTATCTAAAAGATAGACACCCTAGCTTCTGGAAGAACGGTTACAGATATTGGGATGATTATGACTACAGATACTATAACAGATATTACGATAGATACTACGATAGATATTATGATGGTTATTACAGTGACTACTACAGATACTATGATGACTATGTAGATAACTACTACAGAAGATATAGTAGCTATGAAGACTATCTAAAGGCTAAACACTACAGTCACTACTATGACTACAGATACTATGACGGATATGACTACAGATATTATGACTACAGATACTATAATTACACAACAACTGACTCATTCAATATGCCAGCAAGCAATGTAACTGTTTACGTAGAATTCACTGACGCTTATCCTTATTACTATGATGACTACTATTATTACAGATATCATAGAAACAAAAAGGACAACTACTACGAAAGACAAAAGAAGGCTGAAGAAAAGGCTGAAGAAGAAAAAGTAGTTGAAAAAACTCCACAAGTATTTGAAGCAAGCGCAACTATAAACGTTGGTTCTAACGTATTTACTAAGGTTAACAAGAACGTTACTACTAAGCACCAAATGGACGTTGCTGCATATGTTAAGAACGGCAGAGTAATGCTTCCACTAAGATATGTTGCCGAAGCTCTTGGTCTACAAGTATCTTGGGTTCCTGAAACAAAGACTGTTATTATCTGGGATTTAACTCAAAGAGTTGAAATACCTATAAAGTCTAACAAGATTATCGTTAGTGGCGTAACTTACACAAGTGATGTTAAGCCTGAAATCAACAGCAGTAGAACAATGCTTCCAATCGCTAACATAGCAAGAGCACTTGGCCTAGTAGATGGCACTGACATCATCTGGGATCCAGTTATGAAGCAAGTTAAATTGACAAGAAGAGTTTTAAGTAAATAATTTATAAAGTCCTAAGGGTCCGCTCATTGATATGGGCGGATCTTTTTTGCTTAAATAATATATCTTGACAATGGATGGGATTTATACTATAATGGTTAAGTCAAGTTAAAAACTTTGTAAAACAATCGGCATGGAGAGATGGTTGAGTTGGTTGAAGGCGCTCGCCTGGAAAGCGGGTATACGTGATTAAGCGTATCAGGGGTTCGAATCCCCTTCTCTCCGCCACGTGCTAGTTGGGAAGGTAGCGGCATCCTGTAACCATAAATCCGCTATATTTGGAATGAATTCCCGACCGAGGGCGTCTTCTGTGGGGCTTGCCCACAATAAGAGGTGTTGAACGAAGGGTTCTTGCGCAACATAAATCATACGAACCTCGTCAGGTCCTGGCGGAAGCAGCGATAAGTATGTATTTGTGTGTGCCGCGAGGGTGCCGTTCGGGAGCTGTCTGTTGTGGTAACACTTATAGAAGCCGAACAGAGTCGGGTGCACTACATAGCAAAAAACAAGGGTCAGTTTAAAAAAACTGACCCTTTTACTTGTGGGTTGACCACAATAAAACCCCCAGCTATGCTGGGGGAATAAGTAGCTTTAGCTTCAAGAAAAAACCCCTTTCGTGATATAATAAAAATAGTCTACCAAACTACAATAAATATCAGAAAGGAGTTAATCCAATTGGATAAGAATATTTTATCACATACAACTTGGGATTGTAAATACCATATTGTATTTGCGCCCAAATATAGAAGACAAATAATATACGGAAGAATAAAAGAAGATATAGGAAAGATACTAAGAGATCTTCTGTCAAGAAAAGGAATAGAAATAATAGAGACAGAATTATGTCCAGACCACATTCATATGTTAGTTAAAATACCACCTAAATATAGCGTTTCAGAAATCATGGGATATTTAAAAGGGAAAAGTAGCTTAATGATATTTGATAGACATGCGAGTCTGAAATATAAATATGGCAGCAGACATTTTTGGTGCAGAGGCTACTACGTAGATACAGCAGGAAAAAATGCTAAAAAGATACAAGAGTATATACGCAATCAACTTAAAGAAGATTTTACAAAAGATCAAATAAGTCTTAAAGAATATATAGATCCATTCACAGGAGAAAAGACAGATAAGTAAAAAGAAGTAAAGAGGCGCTTTAGCGTCAGTTGAGAAAGTAGTGCAAGTGGTAGACTTTCAACGTGCACAAGGTGCACAGCAGGTAAAAGCCCCTTGCAGGGGCAGAGCAAACCACCGGCTACGCCGGTGGTTATGATTTGGATTTCGCATTCAAACGAGCCCTTGAACTCGTTCCCTCCTCGGCAATGCTCGAGTACGCATTTGTACGCTCCGCTTGCCTCGTCAGTCCACTTCGTCCAATCATCTCGTTTGCTCTGCGAACTCCCGCGTATATGTGTATTGATGCGATAGAAGATAAAAAATTGATCCAGTTAAGAATCATATGTGCCCTTAGTTTGCTCTGCACAACGCTTAGCGCAAAGATTCACGTCCATTTATGGACGGGGTTCTTCAATCCCGCGTATAGATTTATTGATGCGATAGGTGATAGAAAATTGATCTAAATAAGAAATATGTTTGATATAAAAAAACTTTTAAATATATCCTTACTATTAATAGTTATCCGCCACTTAATAGTGAGAAAATTGATTTTCACGAGCGCAGCATTCGGAATAAATTGCATTAATTTCTTAATGAAGATGTCTGCCCGAAAATTCATCTAGTTGAGCGCAGCGAACGAATATGAATTTTCAAGACATCGAGTTTAGAAATTAACAATTTATGTAGACCAGCAAGCGACGAAAACAATTTTCGATGTACTATGCTAAGTTAAATGCATTTGGATTAGATAAAAATATATAATTTGATCAAAATACATATTGTGTCAATTATATTAACTAAAATAAACTACTTTAATAAAACACTTACAACGGAAGAAAACGATTTTGCGAATCAAAATAGTCTTAGGCGCAAATCGAATGCGAAATAAAAAAACGACTAAACAATTGTTTAGTCGTTTTTTTATGGTCGGGGTGAGAAGGTTCGAACTCCCGGCCCCATGGTCCCAAACCACGTGCGCTACCAAACTGCGCTACACCCCGCCGAAATATTACTCACCTATTATACCGTTCTCTATACATTCTTGCAAGTGAAGATAATTCTTTTTTACTCATTATTTCTACTATTATTATAGTTTTTCTTCTATTATCTCACGAATTTACAATATTTTTATTTTATCTTAATAGCTATCGCTATTAAACCATTCTCAATATTTCAAAATAGTTACAATTGCATGAATTTTGACAAACTTAGTGCATTTTGTTATATAATGGAGACGTATGATAGAAAGGAAGGATAAAATGAAATTTAAACGTATAGCAAGTATCGCTCTTAGCGCAACGCTTGCATTTTCGATTTTAAGTCAAAGTTCTTTAGCTTATATAATTAACGAAGAAAGAAAGGAAGAGTATTTGGCGAGCGGCGTGCATCGCGCGAATATCGAGAGATTCACGAGCGAGGGCTGGCAAAACCTAAATGTTTTGACTATTGACGCGACTAGTGGCATGAACGAGATCAAGGCGATGTTTAACACTGAAGGTGTTTCTCACAGGTCGAATGTTAAGGACATGGTCTCTGTAAGTGGCGCTGTTGCTGGTGTTAACGGCGACTACTTCAACTACCAACCGCATCCATCGACACTTGGCGTGATCGTCAATGACGGCAAACTTATTAGCTCGGCTCAAGAGGGTAAGAACAATCTGCCTGTCTTCTACCAAAGCAATGCTGGCGACATGCATGTGGGCTACATCACTCAATCTGTTGACATCTTAAATAAATTAACTGGCGCAAAATACCACGTTAGCGGCTACAACAAGGCTTACGGCGGCTACAAATACCTTTCTCTATTAACAAGGGACTGGGGCAAGAAGAGTTTCGGCGCGAAGGCTGCGAACATGACTGAAATTCTCGTTGAGAATGGCGTTGTTGCTGATATAAGAACGAATGGCGAGCCTTTTGATATCCCTGAGAATGGTTATGTCCTTAGCCAAAATGACTCGCCTCTAGCAAGTCTAACTCTTGGCACTCCGCTTGAATTGCAAGTCACTTCAAATGTCGACCACAATGGTCTAAAATTTGCTATGGGCGGCGGCTCCATCATCTTAAAAGATGGTGTTGCTATGCAAACTAACATTGTCAATAAAGGCAGACACCCAAGAACTGGTATCGGCGTCACACAAGACGGCTCAAAGATAGTCATCATCACTGTTGACGGAAGGAATGGTTATGCTGGCCTTACTCAAAAGGAATTTGGCGAGCTATTCAAGAGCTTCGGCTGCTACAATGCGATGAACCTTGATGGCGGCGGATCGACTACCATGGTCAAAAAGACTAAGGCGATGGACTCTGCTGAGATCATAAACAAGCCATCGGGCGGCACTCCAAGAGCTGTTGTATCAGGCGTTGGAGTTTTCTCGAATGACAATCCAGGCGCTGCACAAAGAATTGAGCTTGAGCTCGATACTGACAAGGCTTTCCCTGGTGTACCAGTAGGCTACAGTGTTAAAGCTTACGACGCAAGTAACAATCCTGTCAGAGTTGACGCAAATGCAGTAAGTGCAAGCGCTACGAATGGCGCGTCTTGTGCAGGAGGCAGTTTTATTGGCGCCTCTCAAGGCGTTTCTGAGGTTACAGTCACTTACCAAGGTGCGAGCGATACGAAAAACATCGAAGTTTACTCAGAGCCGGTTGAATTAAGAAGCTCAACTGAAAAGATAAACGCAAAACCTGGCGATAAATACACTATCAAGGACATCATCGGTCTAGATAATCAAGGCCGCAGCGCTAAAATTCCGACTTCTAGCATTAATTTCTCCATCTGGGGCAAGGTTGGTGCGATGAGCGGAAATGTTTTCACTGCATCAAATAATATTGGTTACGGCTACATTACCATGGGCTATAAAAATACTTATAAGAACATCCCAGTAACTATTGGCTTCAATACAAAGCCACTACTAGATTTTGAAAGCCTTGACAATATTAAGGCATCGAGCTTCCCAGCTGATAAAGTGGCTGCTAGCTTAAAAATTTCAAAGGACGCAAAGCAAGGCAAGGGCGCAGTTGAGCTTAACTACGACTTTTCAAAGCTTGATGACTCAAGAGCTGCTTATATAAGCTTCAAGAAGCCACCAGTTTTAGCTGGCAAACCAAAGAGGCTTGGCATGTGGGTCAAGGGAGATGCGAAGGGCGCCATGCTTAAGGCGACTATTAAGGACAGCGAAGGCTTTGCTGAGCAAATCACTTTCACCGAAAAAATTAATTTTAGTGACTATAGATATCTTGAGGCAGAAATTCCTGACAACGAGGCGTATCCATATACCCTACTAAACATCTACGTGGGCAGCTCCAATAACTCTGCCATGGTTAAGTCAAAGATTTTGGTCGATGCTATCGATTTACTATATGAACACAAATTTGAAAACGCCATCGACAATTCATCTGTCTTGGCAGATAGTCAAAACGGCTTCTTGGCAAAGGCTCGTGGCGGCGAATACCTAGTGGTTTCAGGCTATGACGCTAATCAAGACAAAAATTTTGCCGGAGCAAAGACAGCCATAATCAATAAGATGAATAAAGTTGATACAGGCATCTTGCTAAATAACTACGACAGCGGCTTTAAGAAGGCAGTTTCGAAGAACCTTTTGAAGAATGGAAACGTTTTCTCGACAAGCGCTACGACAAACGCCTTTATACTAAACTTAAATACTTCGAAGAGGTCACTAAGGCTTTCTGACGCAAAAGAGTGGAGCTACATCACAGGCAGCTTGAAGAACATCACGCAAAAGAACTTGGTCGTGACTATGACGAGCCCTGTCTTTGGCAAGGGCGGCTTCACCGACAAGAAGGAAGCGGAATTACTTCACGCGAAGCTTAAGGAGCTTGCCGACATGGGCAAAAACGTCTACGTCGTTGCCGGCTCAAACGAAGCGTCCGTCAAAGTGCTTGACAAGGTGAGATACATTAACGTCTTCAACAAGCCTATCAAGACCAAGGCCGACCTAGTTAAGAGGAGCTACGTGCAATTCACTTTCAATCCAAACGCAAGTGCATACACTATCGCTAACTATTAATATGGTATAGAGACTATTATTATAGAATAGATTAAACGAAAAGGACTGTGAGAGCAGTTCTTTTTTTATGGGAATATGTTTTTCCTAGCATAAGATATGTCTTGACAACTAAGAGTGCAATTTTAAGTGTTACGCTTGCAAAGATTGATTTTTTACTTGATTTATGTTATACTATTTATGATTTATTAAAAAAACATAAGACAAATTGATATGATAAAAGTTATAAAACAATGAGGTAAAAAAGGAGTGGTGTAGGTGAAGCGCTGCATTGCATTTTCCGGTATGGTCTAAATAAAAATATTTGATTTGGAGGATTAAAAATGACTATATCGGAGAAAAAAATATATCCACGAACGGGTGATAATCAAACTGTTTATTTGAAAAATGTAGTAAATGACGAAAATATTGAGATTGGTGATTATACTATGTATAATGACTTCGTAAACAATCCAAAAGATTTTCAGAAAAATAATGTACTGTATCATTATCCCATTAACGGAGATAAGTTAAAAATCGGCAAATTTTGTTCTATTGCTTGTGGAGCAAAATTTATATTTACAAGTGCTAATCATACGATACACTCACTCTCCACATATCCTTTTCCAATATTCTTTGAAGAATGGGAATTAGAGAAAAAAGATATTATAAATGCTTGGGATAATAAAGGCGATATAACGATAGGAAATGATGTATGGATTGGATATGAAGCTATGATTATGTCAGGGATTACAATTGGGGACGGAGCAATTATAGGCACCAGAGCATTGGTTACTAAAGATGTTCCTCCTTATACGATTGTCGGTGGTGTTCCGGCAAGGCCTATTAGAAAACGATTTACTGACAAAACTATTTCTGCCTTATTAGAAATTAAATGGTGGAATTGGGAAACAAAAAAGATTAAAGCGCACATTGCAGCGATACAATCAGGAGATATAAATAAATTAACTGATTGCGATGATTAAAAGATAGAAAATCTCAATTATTCCGAGCAATAGACAAGCAGTTTAAGGCAATCCATTGGGGTTGCCTTTTTTGTATTAGAAAACCCCCAGTTAGACTGGGGGGGGGTTCAGTTTAGCTTTAGCGGTGATAAACAAACATAAAAACCTCCCTATTTGATATAATATAATTGTAATCTGTCAATTGCAATATAAAAATCAAAAAAAGGGAGGAATTAAAAATGTCATTGAATGACACACATAGTTTATCACATACAAAATGGAATTGCAAATATCACATAGTGTTTGCTCCTAAATATAGAAGGAAAGAATTTTATGGCGGTAAAAGACTTGAAATAGGACAAGCTTAGTGAACAGCTGACATTTGATGCAATTGACCCTTTTAAAGGGTAGCTAGTATAATTTGCAAGTGACAGATTAAGCAACGTCCTTGAGGCGTGGCTAGTAATACAGGCCCTTTGGGCCGCATGAGAAAAACCCCCGGCTAGGCCGGGGGATATTTTGTAGAAATATGTTTTTCCCAGAATAAGATATTTTCTGACAATTAAGAAAATTAAAGAAAGTACAAAAAAGCAATAGCTTGACATATTATAATTAATATATTATGATTAATTATATGAAGATTATAATAAATCAGATAAATTAGAAGGTTTGATTGCAGTATCTCAAAAAGCTATAGCAGATACATATGATTGCTTTTCACAAGAAGAAGTTCATAATGATGTTTTTTCATTGCTTAAATATTTAATTGATAATGAACTATTTATAGAGGATAAAAATGAATTATAGTTTTTCTAGCAATATTAAGTTTTTAATTAAAAATT
>NZ_CAKPYL010000040.1 GCF_934202865.1 uncultured Fenollaria sp.
ACCAGGATAAGCTTTTACATGAGGATTTTTTGGCCAAGTGTAATGAAAAATATTATGATCGGTAGGGATAAAGAAGTCTAGACCTTGTTCTACAGCAACTTCATTATTCTCCTCTCTTGTCATTAGTCCATCTGAAAATATGGTATGCGTATGAAAATCGCAAGTGTAGTACTCTTTATTCTCTTTAGTATCATCACTATACAAGCTCGCTAATAAATCATACTCATCATCATAAGCTATATCTGCGCTTTTTTCTTCTTTTATTTCGACAATAGTATCGCGAGCATCTTTATTAGTAATAACGCTATACTCGGCTCTCCAAGTACCTTTAGTGTTTTCTATCTTATCTAGACTTAATGAACAAGGAGATGTTTTTCTAGCTTCTTCAGATAATATTCTACTGCCGCTTTCACTGATGCCAATTATCTGAGCACAAAGTTTATTATCTGGAGAATAAAGATAAAAACTAAAAAACTCTTTATTGTTTTGCCACTTAATTGCTAAGTAATCAATATCTTTATCAATATCAAACTCAATAGAATCATATGATTTATCTAAATTGAATTTTAAAAAACTATCTTTCATATTTTGTCATCAACTATATGTATAAAAAAAGAGCGATCACTCGCTCTTTTTCAAATAATACATTTAATACTATTCAGTTACTAAATCGTATTCGAAATCTTTAACGCCTGCTGCGTTAACAACGTCTGTGTAACCAGCTGCTAATAGAGCGTCTTGAGCTTCTCCAGATTTTTTACCAGAGTTGCAATATAAAACGATCTTTTTGTCTTTGTCAGCGTCTAGAACTGATGCATCGTTCTTGATGTCATCTAAAGGAATGTTCTTTGCATCTTTGATGTGACCTGCAGCGTATTCTTCAGCGCTTCTTACGTCAACGATAACGTATTTGCCTTCTTGTTCAGCGTCTGCTTGTAGTGCTACTACTTCGTCACCTGTCATAGTTGCTTTTTCTCCTGTTTGAACGCTATCAGCTTGATCTGCTGGTACGCTTTCAGTTCCTTGTTCAGCTGGTTTGTCTTCTGCTGGCTTTGAGCAAGCTACTAGTGAAAATGCTAGTACAAGTACTAAAGCTAATGATAATAATTTTTTCATATAAATTACCTCCTTAAAATTTTACCATAGTTATTATACCACTTTTAAGCGTGATTGTAAAATTATTTAACATTATCTTAATTTTTATCCAATAAATACTACTTTAGTAGTATGGTGCTCGCAATACAGCTAACGCCTTCTTCTCTTCCTTCGAAGCCCAAGTTTTCTGTAGTTGTAGCCTTTACGCTCACTCTATCGATACTTATTTCTAGGTCTTTAGCAATATTTGTTCTCATCTCATCTATATATGGTCTTAGTTTTGGTCTTTGCATAATGACAGTCGCATCTATATTTGAAATGCTGTAGCCATCTTCCTTGACCATGGCATAGACCCTTCTAAGTAAGACTCTTGAATCGATGTCAAGGTAGTCATCGCTTGTGTCAGGGAAATGATAGCCTATATCTTCTTTAGCAATAGCGCCTAAGATGGCGTCCATAATCGCGTGTATCAAGACATCTGCATCGCTATGACCAAGTAGGCCCTTCTCGTAATCTATCTTCACTCCGCCAAGTATTAAATCTCTGCCTTCGACCAGTTTATGCACGTCGTAGCCATTACCAATTCTGATATCCATTAGAAGACACCTGTGCTTTTAAGCCTTTGCTTCCAATTCGTATTGAAGATCTCGGCTATAACTAAGTCTTCTGGCGTAGTTATCTTGATATTGTCATAATGACCTTCAAGCATCTTTACCTCAACTCCAGCAAATTCAACGAGTGCCGAGTCGTCTGTTGCTAAGATATTTTCTTTTATAGCGTGTTCGTAGCCCTTAAGCAAAATTTCTTTCTTAAAGCATTGCGGGCTTTGTGCTTGCCACAAAAGCGACCTCTTTGGCGTATGATGAACTGTGTCGTCTTCGTTAACTGACTTGATGGTGTCCTTAACCTTGACGCCTACAACGCAGGCATCGCAGCCAAGCACTGTTTCAACGGCTTTGTTAATGGTTTCAGTTCTGATAAATGGTCTCGCTCCATCGTGCGTTAAAACTATATCAGCATTAACGTTTATGGCTTTGATACCGTTGTATACTGAGTCCTGTCTCTCCTTGCCGCCTTTAACAATGTTAACGACTTTAGTAAATTTATATCTATTTACAATTTCTTTTCTTGTGTAATCTATCTCGTCTTCTTTACAGACAATAATTATCTCGTCGATGTATTTTGATCTTTCAAACTTTTCTATGGTATGAGCAAGTATTGGCTTGTCATTTATGCGCAGAAAAGCTTTATTTACCTTTGAACCCATCCTGTTACTCATGCCTGCAGCGGCAATTATAACTGAGACAAAGTTATTCTCTATCATAAATTTCCTCCAACTATTCTTTAATCTTAGCAAACATCATCTTGCCAGCAGCTGTTTGAAGCACTGTTGTTATCTCGACGTTAAGCTTTTCGCCTATCCTCTTTTTAGCTTCTTCGACAACTATCATTGTGCCATCAGAAAGATAAGCAAGGCCTTGATTTTTTTCCTTGCCTGCTCTAACTATCTCAACTACAAGCTCTTCGCTTGGTAATATAACTGGCTTAACTGCATTAGCAAGCTCGTTGATATTAAGGACTTCTATGCCTCTAACTTGGGCAACCTTGTTTAGGTTGTAGTCGTTAGTAAGGACTTTTGCGTCCATCATAGCGGCTAGTTCAAGTATCTTGTCATCAATCTCATTGACTGTGTCAATCTTTTCGTTTGATATTTCTATATCAACTATCGCTTCGTTTTGCATTTGCTTAAGTATGTCTAGACCGCGTCTACCTCTTTTTCTTCTTTGATCGTCCGCCGAATCAGCTATGTGCTGAAGTTCTTGCAAGACAAAATTAGGTATTACTAAAGTACCTTCAATAAAACCTGAGCTAGCGATGTCTTTAATCCTACCATCTATTATAACAGATGTGTCAAGAATTTTGTATAGATTTGTATCTTTTTTCTTTGATTTTTTTACTGTGCTCTTTTGAGTAAATTTTTCACCAATATTTGAAATGTCCTTTCGTCTAGTCGTAACTATAATCCCAATATAAGGAAATAGTATATAGAATATAACGGACAAAACTGGTCCAAGTACTGGTATTCCTATGTTCATAGCGAGCTGCGATAGCAAAAATGCTATGACTAGCCCAACTAGTAAACCTGCTAAACCTAAGATAAGGTCCAAGCTTGTGAACCTTCTTAGCTCAATCTCAACCCTGTCACCAACATTAATAAGTCGTGTAAATATAGTATCTGACAATAAATAAAAAATAATTGCAAATAAAATAGATAAAAATACCGATACATAGATACTATAATTATGAAATGTTGGTACAAGGCTGATGGCCAATAAACTTACGCCGTAGCCTGCTGCTCCGCCTATGAGGAGCATGACGACTTTCATAATTTTTTTAAACATTTTTCCTCCTACTCTACTGCCTCGTAGATAATTTTGTCAATTTCTTCGTATGATTTGCCGGAAGAGAGTATCATTTCACTCATCAAAATGTTCTTTGTGTCGTGAAGTATCTTTTTTTCTCCGGTCGAAAGATTTCTCTTATCATCCAAGCTCTTTAGGTTACGGTAAACTTTAGCAACTTCGAAGATGTCTCCTTCCTTCAAAATCGCAGTATTATCCCTAACTCTCTTGTTCCAGTTAGTGCTCATCTTTGTCGGTTCTTCTTTTAATACTTCAACTACATCTTTTAACTTTTCTTTCTCAATGATTGATCTTATCCCTCTTTTTTCTGCATTTTTAACAGGTATCATAACCTTCATAGCACCAATAGGTATCTTAACAACAAAATACTCTTCACTCTTGCCTAGAATGTTTTTCTTTTCTATGTCAACTATGATACCTGCTCCATGCATTGGATAGCAAACCATATCTCCTACTTCATACATACTTCTCGCCTCCCACTCCTTAGATGATAATCTCATACCTATAGTATATTATATCACAGTTCGGCTAAAAAGTAAAGTTTTATAATATCATATTATATTATATTTGTCAAGCCTAAAATAGATTTTTTTTAATTTTCTCAAATTTTTAATGCATCTATTAAGGAAGAGCATTTAATTAGCTCTAGTTTTGTAAACTTTGTCGATAGTTTTGCCTCGCTACTGATGACTGCCCTCTTATAGCCCACGCGTTCAGCTTCTTTAAGCCTTCTCTCAAGCTGAGGCACCTTCTTTAACTCGCCCGTTAAGGATATATCGGCTATATAGACTGTGTCTGAGCTTAAGACCTTGTTCACTAGCTGTGAATATATTGCCGCGATTAAAGCAAGGTTCGATGCGTCTTCTTTAAGCTTAAGTCCGCCCATGGACTTGATTACAACGTTTTTATCAAACATGTCGACGTTTAATCTCTTCTCCATGATTGAAAGCAGTGTATTTAGTTTTTCTCTTGACATATTCTCGCTTATACGCGACGGATATGGTGTATATGACTTCGTTACAAGGGCTTCAACCTCAAGTATAACTGGCCTAGTCCCCTCCATATTTACGGTGATGGCACTGCCAGGGAAATTGTTTTCCTTCCTTGACGATACAAAGTACTCGCTCGGATTGTCAATCGATACAAGGCCCTTCTCTTGCATATTCATAAAGCCCATCTCGCCTGTGGCGCCATAACGATTTTTGCTCGCGACGATGGTTCTAAGTGAATCGTTTTGATAAGTATCCATAATTAGAACGGTATCAACAAGGTGCTCTAGTGTCCTAACGCCTCTTAGCTCGTCATCTTTAGTCATTTGACCGACTATAAAGACTATACGAGGCCTTTCTATATTTTTAGCAAGATTAACTAATTCATAAGCGCACTCGACTGTTTGCGTTGGCGAGGCTGGTCTAGATGGCTTGTACTCATCAAGCTCAACAGTTTGTATCGAGTCAACAACAACCATGTCTGCGTCGACCCTAAGGACTTCTTCCTTAATATTGTCAAGGCTCATATCGCTGATGATATATAGATCGTCTTCAATAGTATCAAGTATCCTGTCAGCTCTTTGTTTTATCTGGCTCTCGGACTCTTCGCCTGAAGCGTATAGGACCTTAAGACCTTTTTTGCACGCGTCGTTCGCTATCTGCAAAAGAAGCGTACTTTTGCCAGCGCCCGGCTTAGCTGTAAGTATGGTAACTGAGTCCTTAACTATGCCCTCGCCCATAACTCTGTTAAACTCTTCGAAGCTTGTCTTGAGCCTATCTGAGTTTGATGAAGTGACAGTCTTTAGCTGCATTGCCTTGCTTCTTACGCTTTTTTCTTTTTTAACTGCTTTTTTCGTATCCTCCAAAACTTCCTTAAGGCTGCCCCAAGAACCACACTCGGGGCATTTGCCTAGGTAGCCGCTGGATTCGTAGCCACACTCGCTACACTTGTACAAGCTCTTCTTCTTTGCCATTTTTAAATTCCAATTCCTTACCATTATAGTAAATAGTGATGCTCTTATCCTTAGAAACATTATTCTTCAAAATTTCTTCAGATAATCTATCCTCTATCATCTTCTTAAATGTTCTCTCTAAAGGTCTTGCTCCATATTCAAGGTCAAAGCCTTTCTTCGCAATCTCATCTTCAACAGACTTGTCGATCTCGATATTTAGGCCCATCTCCTTAAGTTTTGCCTTAAGGTCTTCCGCCATTAAGTGAACGATTTTTTCTATATCTTTTTCTTTTAATTGGTTAAATACAACGATGTCGTCGACCCTGTTTAAAAATTCTGGTCTAAATGTCTTCTTAAGCTCTTCGTTAGCGATTTCTGAAATTTTCTTCTTTTCGCTATTTTCTTCACTCGATGCATCACCAAAGCCATAGGTATTTTGCTTTTTGAATCTACTTGCACCGACGTTACTAGTCATGATGATGACAGCGTTTTTAAAATCGACAGTTCTGCCCTTTGAGTCAGTTAATCTACCATCGTCAAGAAGCTGTAGTAAAGCATTAAATACATCTGGATGTGCTTTTTCAATTTCGTCAAATAAAACTACTGAGAATGGTTTCTTCCTAATCGCTTCAGTTAGCTGTCCGCCTTCATCGTAGCCAACATAGCCTGGTGGCGAACCTATAAGCTTAGATACGCTGTACTTTTCCATGTACTCACTCATGTCTATACGTATCATGGCGTTTTCGTCGTTAAATAGGCTCTCTGCAAGTGCTTTGGCAAGGTAAGTTTTGCCGACTCCAGTTGGTCCGACAAAGATAAAGCTGCCTATCGGCTTGTTCTTGTCCTTTAAACCGACCCTCGCCCTCTTGATTGAGTGGCTGAGTACGTCTATCGCCTCGTCTTGACCTATGACTCTTGATTTTAGCTTCTTATCTAAGTTTAGTAGTTTTTCCTTTTCTTCTTCACTAAGCTTTTCAACAGGTATGCCAGTCCATTTCGATACAACTCTCGCGATATCGTCAAAACCTATCTTCATGCTGTTAAGCTCGGACTTTTGCTTCCACTCAGTTCTGTCTAGGTCCATCTTGTCCTTAAGCTCACGCTCCTTGTCCCTTAGCTGAGCCGCTTTTTCAAAATCTTGCGCCTGTATCGCTTGAATCTTTTCAGATGCAATCTCTTTAAGCTCGTCCTCTATCTCCTTAAGCGATAGCGGTCTAACATAATTTTTCATTCTAACAAGTGATTGTGCCTCGTCAATTAGGTCTATGGCCTTGTCTGGCAAGTATCTATCCGATATATATCTCTTTGATAATGTCACAGCTGCCTCGATGGCTTCATGTGAGATTAATACTCTGTGATGCGCTTCGTACTTGTCCTTTAGTCCTTCTATAATCTTTATGGCGTCTTCTTCACTTGGCTCTTCCACCATGATGGTTTGAAGCCTTCTTTCAAGTGCCGCGTCTTTTTCAACATATTTTCTGTATTCATCAACAGTAGTCGCGCCAATGATTTGTATCTCGCCTCTTGTAAGGTATGGTTTTAGTATGTTTGACGCGTCAAGCGAACCTTCAGAGGAGCCCGCTCCTACTATAGTATGAATTTCGTCTATAAATAAAATTACGTCGTCTCTTTCTCTAAGCTCTTCAAGTAAATTCTTGATTCTGCTCTCAAACTCGCCCCTGTACTTCGATCCAGCTATTAAGCTAGTTAAGTCAAGGGAGAATATCTTTTTATCTCTGATAATCTCGGGAACGTTGCCTGAAACAATTCTTTGAGCTAGACCTTCGGCGATGGCTGTCTTGCCGACACCTGGCTCACCGATTAGAACAGGATTGTTCTTTGTCCTTCTCATGAGTATTTGTATAAGTCTCTCAATTTCAGACGCTCTGCCAATTACAGGATCTATCTTATCCTTTATCGCAAGCTCATTTAAGTCCAAAGTATATTTTTGAAGCGCTTCACCATCATCAACGGTATCTTCATCAAAGCCGTCTTGGTCTTGATAGCCGCCTTGATTAAAGCTTCTTAAGCTATTTAGATAATTAGATAAGGATGAAAGCACCCTCTCTCTATCTACGCCAAATCTCTCTAGGATAATGGAAACAGGCGCTTCGTTCATCTTCACAATCGAGTAAAGTATGTGCTCAGTCGTTACAATTGGCGCCCCTGCTTGGTTTGCCATCTTGATGGACTCCTCAATCACATATTTTAAACTTGCTGAATAATATATGTCCTCTGGCTTTTTCACGTCAAGCACAGATAATTTTTCCACCATTTCTCTAAGGGCTTCCATTTCAAGGCCGTTTTGCCTCAAAATTTCAGATGCCTTAGTCGTGTTTGCGCTTAAAATGCCGATCAAAACGTGAGAAGGATCAACTTCGCTTTTGAACATCCTTCTGGCTTCTTCCTCGGCTATTTGAAATGAGAATCTTGCATTTCTAGTAAATCTTCCAAAAACTGCCATATTTATCTCCTTTCTTATATATAAATCTATAAATTATTTTCTTCTTCTTTAATATCCTTGTCAATAAATTTTACATTGCCAAGCTTTTCCCTAAGTATAGTCGCTCTCTTTTGGTCAATCTCTGACTTATTGCTAATGGAATAAGTGTACTCGATAGCTTCAGGCGTTATCATTAGGTAAAGGCCCGCGTCAATGCTTGTGTCTTCTGGTTCAAGTAAGTCCATGCTCCTTGCGAACATTAGATTCGATAGGTAGATAAGTGCCTCATCGTAGCTGATAAGGCTCGCCACCTTAATCATCTCCAAAGCCTTCATAATTCTATCCTTCATCAAGATGTAATTTTGCTCAAGGTATCTGCGTCTATTTTCATTCTCGTAAACAATGACGTTTTGGTCAGTCAGCATAGAAAGCTTTTTAAAGGACTCAATATTAGTAAACTTATTTACATTAGCGTCTAAGATGTAGATGTCTTCTATCTTAGAGCCATTCGGTCCCACAAGCGGCGTAAGCCTAATCTTAGACATATCATCGCTCTTTAGCTCGTCCTTGTTAAACTCGTCCCTTCTGTATAGATGAACGATTTTGGCTATGCTTATGCCATTGCCAATGTTAACGGGGTCGCTTGTAAGATAGCCGTAGTTCTCGTCAAATTGGAAGTCTATTGACTTATCAAGCTCACGCTCCACGTCTATGGCGATGTCGACAAGCTCGTCAGCACTTGCCGTCCCAAGGACTCTTATCTCAATATGGTCATTGTTATTTATAACTATGGCGATGGACTTGTCCTCATCAAGCAAAAGCTTTGTCCTTGTGATATTCTCCTTGACTGACTCATCCATAAAACCCTTTGCTAAGAAGTATTCAAACTTTTCCTTATCCATATTTGATACTTCATAAAGCATAAAGCTGTAGCTAGTGTTTTTTAAAGCTTCCAAGACCATATTCAAAATCTCGTTAAGCTTAGACCACATCAACATCTCTGGGTACTTGTAGCCCTTGATGTTCCTCTTTAGAGAAACTACCGTGTTTAATATATATTTATTGTAAATTGTCATTGATTTCGCCATCTTCCACCTTCTCCTTCGTGGACTTTGCCTTAATCTCGTCCCTAAGCTCAGCCGCTCTCTCGTAGTTCTCGTCTTGAATTGCAGCTTCTAACTCCTTCTTAAGAGCAAGCACCTCCATATGCATAGGATTTGCGTCCATATACCTCTTTGGTAGTAGGCCCTCATAAGTTTTTTCGCCTCTTAAAGAGTTCAAAATCGGTCTGATCTCATAGGCAAAAGTCTTGTAGCACTCCTCGCAGCCAAGTGTTCTGTTCTTGTTGAAATCACTGAACTTCATGTGGCAGTTTGGGCACTCTTTTTCCTCGAACTCATAAGTTTCGAACGAGCCAAATAGTTTTTGCAAGCCCTCAAAAAGGCTCCTTATATCGCTTTCATTTATATTCATATCCGTATATTCTCCATATTCTCCTTGATTCATTTCGTTAAAGTCCTTAAGTGCACATTCAGTGCATAAGTGTTTTTCAATAATTTCGCCGTCCAATATCAGCTTTAAATTAATCATCGCTTCATTCTTGTGGCATTCATCGCATAACATTTTACTACCCCCTTTTCAGTAAAACCAGTAGGATGTTCTTTAATATATCGCTTCTAAGTGCATTTCTCTTGTCTATGTCAATAGCTAGAGCCCTATCGTCAATCGAAGCAAGTATTATCTCCTTCTCGTCCTTTGTAATGATCTCGTCATCACAAAGCTTTCTGATGATGTCGTGAGCTTCTTTTATGGTGATCTTGTCGCCAATAGCGTCCATGAGTAGCTCTTTGTACGCATCTTCATCCTCTAAAAGATCAAGCTTATCGATCTTGATATAGCCGCCCTCGCCCCTTCTCGACTGAATATAGTAACCAAAGTGAGGCGCAAACCTTGTCGTCAAGACATAGTTGATTTGACTTGGCGAACAATTGAATCTAACGGCAATGTCGCTTCTTTTGATAAGTATGCTGCCGCCTTCTTCTTCAAGTAAATTGTTTAAAAAATATTGTATTTCATCGCTTAACATATATCTCACCTTTGACCTTCTTTGACTATTATAACATAAGTACCCAATGGATGCAATGAATAAACAAAAAGTGTAACTAATTTGTATAAAATTTTAGAAGAATTGGGAATGGACTTGTTTGGATAAAAGAAAAACACACAAGTAAAACCTGTGTGTTTCTCTAAGAGAAAAAGAACCCCGTCCTTGCGGACGGGAACCTTGCCATCGCCTTCGGCGATGTAAAACATGAAAAAATATTACAAAGAAAAACACATGAGACTTAACCCATGTGTCTTTCTAAGAGAATAAATATGAAAAATATATTATTTGTATATTCTATTTATTATTTATTATTTATTTTTTTCTGCGTTGGCTGCTTCTATAATCTTATTTGCTTGGTCTTGTGGTACTTCTTCATATCTTACGAAGTCCATTTGGAAGGAGCCTCTCGCTTGTGTCATCGCTCTTAGGTCTATTGCGTATCTAAACATTTCTGAGTGAGGTACTTCTGCTGTGATTACTTGTGTACCATCATCTTGTGGATCTATACCCAAGATTCTGCCTCTACGTTTGTTCATATCGCCCATAACGTCGCCTAGGTAGCTTTCTGGCACTCTTATTTCTGCCTTAACTATAGGTTCAAGCAAGACTGGTTTTGCTTCTTGCATACCTTTCTTAAATGCTAATTGTGCAGCAATCTTGAAGGCCATTTCGTTTGAGTCAACGTCGTGGTATGAACCGTCATATAATGTTGCCTTAACATGTACTACTGGGTAGCCTGCTAAAACACCATGTTCAAGCGATTCTCTAAGACCTTTTTCAACTGCTGGGAAGAAGTTCTTTGGAACTGCTCCACCGAATACTTCTTCAGCAAAGACAAAGTCGTCGCCATCGTGTGGCTCGAATCTTACCCAAACGTCGCCGTATTGACCAGCGCCGCCTGATTGTTTCTTGTGCTTGCCTTGAACTTCAGCCTTTTGTCTGATAGTTTCTCTGTAAGCAATCTTTGGATCGTCAAGTTCAATTTCAACGCCAAATGTGTTTTTCAATTTATCTTTAATAACTGTTAATTGCATATTACCTTGACCGCCGATTAAAAGCTCTTTAGTCTCATGATTTCTAAGTACTTCAAATGTTGGGTCTTCTGCAGTCATCTTGTTAAGCGCAACGCCTATCTTTTCGTCTTCGCCTTGCTTTACAGGTCTTACCGACATATATAGAGTTGGCTTTGGATACCTAATTCTCTCGAATATAACAGGGCGATTCTTGTCACATAGCGTATCACCAGTACGAGCGTGTTCAAGTTTACTTGTAGCACCGATATCGCCTGCTATGATGCTATCAGTATCGATTTGAGTCTTACCTCTTAAGTAGAATAGTCCTCCAAGCTTTTCTTCTACATCTTGGCTCGCATTGTATAATGGTGTAGATTTAGTAATCTTGCCAGATATAACTTTGAATAGTGATAGCTTTCCTACGAATGGGTCAACTATAGTCTTGAAAACAACTGCCGAGAATGGTTCGTTTTCATCAACTTTTCTCAATTCTTCTTTATCTTCCCATGTGCCAGTGTATGCGCCTACTTCGTTTGGTGCAGGGAAATATCTTTGAATCTTATGAAGAAGTAGCTCCATGCCTATGCCTTTTTCAACGCTACCTACCATAAGTATAGTTAATTCGCCATTTCTAACAGCTTGCTTTATACCTTCTTTAAATTCAGCATCAGTAAAAGCTTCGCCCGCGAAGTACTTTTCCATAAGCTCTTCAGATGTTTCAGCAACGACTTCATTTAGCTCGCCTCTAAGTTTTTCAATGTAGCCATCCCATTCAGCTGGAACAGGAATTTCAGTTCTCTTTCTATTTTCATAGCTATATGCCTTGTCTTGAATTAAGTCAACCATGCCCTTAAAGCCTTCAGCTTCACCTATAGGCATAACTAAGGGAACTATGTGGCCGCCTAGTTTTGTTTTGATATCTTCCAAAACTTCGTCAAACTTAACATTTTCCTTATCCATCTTATTTAAGAAGATAAATCTTGGTGTGTGATATTTATTTAAGTTCTTCCACGCTTTTTCAGTTCCTACCTCAACGCCTGCTTGTGCGTCAATAACTAGTATAGAGCCTTCTGACGCTCTCTTTGCACCATACATCTCGCCAATGAAGTCGAAGTAACCAGGTGTATCAAGGAAATTGTATTTAACATCATTATATTCTACAGGAATAACCTTTGTATTAATAGAAACCTTTCTTTGTATCTCTTCTTTGGAGAAGTCCCCAACAGTATTTCCGTCTTCAACCTTACCCATCCTAGAGATAGCGCCTGTTGCGTATAAAAGTGATTCAACTAGCATAGTTTTACCACTGCTACTGTGTCCCAAAAGGGATACATTTCTGATTTTGCTTGCATCGTAAGCCTTCATATTTTTTCCTCCTCATATAAATATAGTTATTTTATCAATTTACTTTATAAAAGCGTTATATGTAAAAAAATTTAGCGTGAAGATAATAATTTCTTCACAAAAATATTATAACACATATAGATTTTTTTTGCAATGATTTTATCAAGATGATACGCGAAAAGTTTAAAGAGACTAAAAAAGAAGAGCTCATCACTCTTCCTTCATCTCATCATACGCTAGGCTTATAGCCTTATAGAAGAAGTCTAAATCTTCCTCGTCAAAGTCAAATGTGTCGCTGTGGTGCGGTCCCTTTAAATTTGTTCCCAGCATCATGTGCATGGCTGGAACGCTGCGTTCCTTAAGCTTCTTAAGATAAAAAGTCACATCTTCACTCGCGCCAAAACTTGGCATCCTGTGAGTCTTTATCTCATTTGCCTTAAGTTTTTTAATCACTTTATCAACTAAGCCAATATTCTCTTCCTTGTATGCATTAGCCCTAGCAAGCACATTCAATTCGTATTTTCCGCCCTTCGCCTCAGATACGCATTTCGCAATCTTCTCCATCGACTTAAGCATCTCATCCATCGCCTCGTCACTATCACTTCTAAGATCCATACCCAAAGTGATTTTGTCCATGACAGCATTTCTTTGGCCGCCACCATTTATAATACCGATGTTAATAAACTTTTTGCTGTGAGCGTCAATTGTTAGATCCTTTATCATATCCATGAAAGCCATGGCAATGGTAAGGGCGCTGATTCCCTTTTCAGGCGCGTTTGCCGCATGTGCCGCCTTTCCGAAAAAGCTCATATCAAGCTTGGTAGTCGCCAAAAAGTCAGTCGTTCCAACGCCAATGTAGCCTTTTTCCTCGCCTAAGCCAATGTGGTAGGATAAAAATCCACCCACATCCTCCGTAATAAAGTCCGCCATGCTTCTTGCGCCGCGAACCCCTTCTTCAGCCGGTTGAAATAGTACACGAGCCGCTTCCCCAGACTTGCTAAAGCGATCGCATAAGCTAAGTGCCAAGGCTATGTGTCCGTCGTGGCCACAGGCGTGCATATTGCCATTAGTCGAGGCAAAGCTAAATATATTCGGCAAATGCGTTATATCCGCCGTCTCCTTTATCTTGAGTCCATCGATATCTGCCCTGAATAAAAAGTACGGAGCCGCGCCAAACTCAGCCATAACCCCAGTGAAGCCCTTGTCAATGTCACTCATATCGCTCTCGGCGCCCTTTTCGTAAAGTGCCCTGCCACAATAAAGTTTACAATTAAAATTTTCAAGTATTTTAATGAGCTCCTTAGTCGTCTGAATCTCTTCAAAGCCGAGCTCGGGGATTTTGTGAAAAAATCTTCTATATAAAACTAAATCCATCTTATCACCTACTAGCTAAATCTTACATCAAGAACCGCATTTTGTCAAGCTTGACAAATTGCCGTGGATGTAGTAATATATTCATGTTGAGGTGAATTATGAAAAAGAAATTTATTTTATTTATAACTATGCTAGTGGCCATGCTTATGGC
>NZ_CAKPYL010000041.1 GCF_934202865.1 uncultured Fenollaria sp.
CGAAAAGGCCGGTCTTAAGACCCGCCTCTCTTAAAATATTGTCAAGAATGATGCAAAATGAGCCCTTGCCAACAGTTCCTGCGACGTGAATCACATTTAGATTCGATATGTCAAGCTCAAATATCTCTATGAGCCTCTTCATATTCTCATTGCTAGTCATATCGCGCTTGTGCTTAGTCGCGCCGTAAAGACTCTCGAGTATCTCGCTCGATTTTTCAAAATAATTTATCATTTCAATATATAACCTATGGACCAAACAGTTTTGATGTACTTATGGTCCGGGTCAATCTCCTTTAGCTTATTTCTGAGGTTTGATATGTGTACGTTGATGGTGTTGTCTGAGTAGATGTCGTCCTCCCAAACGGATCTGTATAAATTTTCCTTTGTAAAGACTTTTTTCGGATTCTCGATTAAAAGCCTTAATAATTTATACTCCATCCGTGTTAAATTTAAGGGCACTTCTTTAAAGCTGATAACGTTGTTGTCGTTATCAAGGTAGAAGTCCTCGAAGCGCACAGCCTTCTCGCCAAGCCTATTGTAAGCGTTGGAGCGTCTTAGCTGCGCCCTAACACGGCTGATAAGCTCGTCAGTATCAAAAGGCTTCATGATGAAGTCGTCGCAGCCGAGGTCAAGGCAGCCAAGTCTAGTCGCCTTGTCAATCTTAGCTGATAGAACTATGATAGGCATCTTCATATCTCTGGACCTTGCGTAATTAATCACGTCCTCACCCATTAGTTTAGGCATCATAAGGTCAAGAAGCATTAGATCCACCTCGTTATTCTTTAGGTAGTCAACCGCTTCCGCCCCATCAAACACTTGATGCGTCTCAAAGCCGCGCTCACTTAAGAGCTCCTTAATTAAATTGTTTATGTCTTTATCGTCTTCAACTATTAATATCATAAGAACACCTCAAGATAATTATATAATGAAACGATAATAATAGCAAGAAAAATGTAAACGTCTCACATTTAATCTATTTGCAAGACAATTTATATAGCTTAGTGCTTGACAATTTATAAAATCTATTGTAAAATATTTTTTGGAGAGGCGATATTAATATTAGTTTGTTAAGAGTAGTAACTACTCTTTATTTTGCATGCTAATTATAGGGGATTAATTAAGTATTTAATTAGTCCTTTTTTTATCGCTTAATGCATACGAAATGTATGTAAATTTTTTATAGGAGGCTTTATTATGAAGAAAAGATTTTTATCTCTTCTATTTGTCGTTTTAATGTTATTTAATGTTTGCTATGCAGCACCTGTATCATTAAACGCAAAGGATTTAGTAAAGGAAAGCTCAAGAACATATATTGAGTTTTCATCGTTAAAGGACTACGGTCTTAAAACTGAAATGAAGGACGGCGCCTACACTGTAAGTGATGGCAAGGCAAGCTTGGTCTTCAAGAAAAACACAAATGAGTTCACTGTCAATGGAACAAAATTTGCCATGGACACAAAGACTAAAATCAAAGGAAATGAATTTTTAATTCCATTAAGAACTTTATTCGAAACTTTAAACTACAATGTTGTATATGATCAAAAGACAAAGGGTTTAAAGCTTGAAAAGAACAAAGAAAATACTCTTCCAGTCAAAGAAGATGCTTACACTGTTACAAAAACTCATAAAAAAGTAGCATCACTTGCTCCAAGCGTAACTGAGATAATGTTTGACTTAGGCGCTGATGATATGCTTGTAACAAGAACTGACTACTGCAATTACCCAGCAGCTGCTGCAAAGATCACTTCTGTTGGCAAGATGAATGAACCATCAATAGAAAAAATCATAGCTCAAAAACCAACAGTAGTTATCGCTCAAACACATTTTAAAGAAGACGTTTTAAATCAACTTAAAAAAGCTGGCATGGAAGTTATGGCCATGAAGACACCAAATTCAATGGAAGAAACTTATGAAGCAATCAAAACTATAGCTACTATAGTTGGCAAAAACTATGAAGGAAGAGCCCTTATCTCAACTATGAAGGGTAAAATCGCTCAAGTTTCTCTAAATACAAAGAAGCTTAATAAGCCAAGTGCATACATCGTTGTAGGCACTGGCGAAGGCGGCGAATACACTCACGGCAAAGATTCATTTATGAATGAAATCTTAAATATCTGCGGCTATACTAATGCTGGCTCAGACGCTGAAGGTTGGAACTATACTTTAGAAAAGCTTATAAAGAAGAATCCGACATATCTATTAACACCAGGTTGGGCAACAGATACTATAAAGACAGGAGCTGCCTACAAGGGTCTAAGCGCTGTTAAAGATGGCAAAGTTATCCAAATCAATGACGATATCTTCTCAAGAGCATCAAACAGAGTCGTTACAGAAGGCTTAAAAGAACTACTAAAGATAGCTCATCCAGAAGTAATTAAAAACTTAGAATTTTAATGAAGAAAAATCTATTTTTATCTTTATCTTGCGTAGTGCTCCTTGCACTTATGGTCTATGCAGTAACTTTGGGCTCGGTATATATAGAGCCAAAGATTATACTTAGATCAATTATAGAATGGATAAAATATGGGATGGATGGGGTCACTTGTGATGACTCCATCCGTTTTATTATCTTTGAAGTGAGACTACCAAGAATAATACTCGCTGTACTTACAGGCAGCCTTTTATCAATGGCAGGAGCAGTTTATCAAGCAATATTTCAAAATCCCATGGCAGATCCATACGTAATCGGTATATCATCAGGCGCAGCCTTTGGCGCGACCATCGCCATCATATTCTTGCCGCCAATGATGCTTCTTGGTAACTCCATAGTAAGCTTAGCAGCTTTTGTATGCGCCATCTTTACAAGCATACTAGTCTATTTTATCTCAAAAACAAAAAGAGGCGTTGATACATTCTCACTGCTACTAACAGGAGTTGTCTTCAGTACAGTGTTATCTAGCTTTATCTCGTTAATGATGCTCGCCCACCAAGACGAAGCAATGAAGATTATGACTTGGACCATGGGCTCATTCAACGCAAAAAGCTGGAACCACGTCATTACAATACTCGTGCCAACCGTTGTAGGCATATTCTTCACCATATATCACGGCAAAGACCTTAACGTCCTTGTTATGGGCGAAGAAGAAGCCATGAGCATGGGTCTAGACACAAAGAGATTAAAAAGAAATATGCTGCTTATTTGCGCTCTCTTGACATCCATCGCCGTATCGGTCAGCGGTATCATAGGCTTCGTTGGCCTTATAGTGCCGCACTTCATAAGACTAATTTTCGGGAGTGAGCATAAATTTTTACTAAAGGCGTCTTTCGTTTTTGGCGCGATATTTATGCTTCTTTCAGACACAATCGCTCGATCACTTATAAGCGGCTTTGAAGTACCAGTCGGCATCATTACCTCGCTCATAGGCGGACCATTATTCTTAATACTACTAGTGCGCTATAGGAGAAATTTAAAATGAAGATATTAGAAGTAAAAAATATATCATTCTCCTATGGAGATAAAAAAGTTTTAGAAGATATTAGTTTTGAGATTAATCATAGTGAAAAAGTCATCATCATCGGGCCCAATGGCTGTGGAAAGACAACACTACTTAGAATAATTTCTGGCTATCTAAAGCCTGATGCAGGTGAAATTTTGCTCGAAGGAAAAAGCCTAGACGAATATAAGGCAAAGGAAAAGGCAAAAGTACTTGCCATGATGCATCAAGAAAATAAATCGTCTTTCGACTTTAAAGTCGAGGAAATAGTTGAGATGGGCCGCTACCCTTATGTGCCGTGGAGCGCAAAGCTAAGTAAAGATGATAAGCTAATCGTCGATAGATCGATAAAACTAATGAACTTAGATGCTTTTAGAGAAAAATCCATACTAAAGATATCCGGCGGAGAAAAGGCCCGTGTCATGGCAGCGAAAACATTTGCGCAAGAGCCGCGCCTTATGCTCATGGACGAGCCAGTCAGCGCGATGGATATAAGACAAGAATTTCATCTTATGAATATAGTGAAAAAAAGCGATATAAGCTACGCAATAGTGCTTCATGACCTGAACCTAGCTGGCGCCTTCGCAGATAAAATCGTACTTATGAAGGAAGGACGAATAGTCTCAGTCGGCACAGCAAAAGAAGTATTAACAGAAGAAAACATAAAAAAAGTCTACGAAGTTGATTCAGAAATTATAATCAGAAACGATAGACCTTATGTCTTACCACTAAATGGCGATTATTAATATGAATAAAATACAAATCTCATGAGATAAGCTCATGAGATTTTTTATTTGCAAAAAAAAGTGAGTAGATCTCTACCCACATACATATCACGCTGCATTTATTAAGCTGTGCAAAGCCTCTCCGCCTTGATATACCTCACGCATAAGCCTCTCAATCGTATAGCCCTCCATAAGCTTAGTCTTGACGAAAGTCCTTAGGCCATCATAGAGATCAAAGGTGCGCTTAGTGCTCTCAGGCCTTGCGTAAACCTTCCAGTAGCGGCAATAGACATAATTTTGTCCCTCGTTCTCGATAAAACCAATAACATCGTCAATGGGAAAACCAAGAAAAATGCCAATCTCGTGCGGGAACTCAAAGTGCCTTAGCTTAGCCTTAAGAGTAGATAGACATTGATCGAGCTCAATTGCTTCGTAGCCGTAGTCCTTTAAAAACTTCGCTATCCTAGGCTTTTGAATGTACTTAGCGAGCCTCTCTTCATTGTAGATTAGTAATAGCACACTTGCTTCGCACTCACAAAGCTTTTCAATCGCTATGCCATAAGCCGTAAAGATGCCCTTGTACTTCTTAAGAAGCGCCTCGTCAAAAGACGCCTTCGCCTTTGATAGAGATATTAAATTTGCTAGCTTAGTCCCCATAAGAACAGGGGCGCAGTGATTTGCCAAGATGGACTCAAACTTCACTTCGCTCATGGCGCTCTTCCTTTCGAATGAATTAGTTAGTCTTGTCTAACTCCTTGATGATATATTAGCATATGCTAACGAATAAGTCAATAGTTTTTATATAAATACTATTAGCTTTTTTAATTTTGGCGCTCAATCATCTTTTACTAAACTTATTGAAGCTTTTAAAATATATCTTCAAGACTATTTTTCAAAAAGAAAGAGCAATCACAATTTTACTGCGACTGCTCTATCTTATAAAAGTTTTAAAGAAGAAATTTACTTTTTATCATTATCAACCTTTAATTTTTCCATCTCTTCTATAGCCTCACTCTTTCTTCTTACTGAGTGAAGTATAAGTGTAACTGTAACGACTGCGTATGAAATGAATGTTCTTAGGTACTCACCTATCATTGAGTTGCCTGTGATGTTAGCACCTGCTGTAGGCATTACTATGAACATTAAGTGGAATAGCACTGTACCAACAAGGGCGTTTTTGATTGTCGCCTTTGATACGCTCGCTCCACCTATTAGTAAGGCTGCTGCTGCGTATAGTGCTGCTTGGTCCGCGCCGTTATATGTGTTTAAGTTACCTATATTTTGTAGGTAGATTATTTGTCCGAAGGCTGCCATAACTGTAGAGATGACTACGGCTTTAAGTCTTGTCTTATCTACGTTGATGCCGGCGTCTTCGGCTATCCTCATATCGGCTCCAACGGCTCTCATGTCTTGACCAAGTTTAGTTTTTCTGAACCAAACTATGAATAAACATGCTAGAGCTATTACTATGAAGGTTGCTATAGGCAATTGAACGCCTAAAACTGATATGTCTTGGCCAATAATTCTGTCTACTAATTTGTCTAGACCCTTTTGACTTTGTAGGTCGATGGCATTTCTAACGCCATAGCCACGTGATAGTATTAGGTCTTTGTTCTTGAATGGAATTACTCCACCAAAGATATATAGTACGAAGAATTGGTAAACGCCTGTCATGAAGTAGCCAAGTATCATGGATGTAATCATTTCTCTTGACTTTGCTTTGTTTAGTACGCCACCTGCGAATAAACCAAGTACTACAGAGATTGGTATTGAAACCAATGACGCGATAAGTATAGCTGGAAGTCCTGTTATTCCCCAGTTTTCAACGAAGATCAAGGCAACTTGACCAGCCATGGCTCCTAGTACCATACCGAAGTTAATGCCTAGACCGGCAACTATAGGTATAAGTAGTGAAAGTACCAAAAATGCGTTTCTCGCAAATCTTATAATTACTTGTGAAACCAAGAATTGTGGTGAGAATCTACTAAATATTATGCCTATCGCACAAATGATGATGAACATCACTGGGACGGTGTATTCATTTACTGTAAAGAATTTATTACGCTTTTTCATTATTTTCCACCCTCCTTACGTGTTAAGGCAAATAGTATAAGTCCGTTTGATATGATAAGTCTTAAAACGTCTGAAATATCAACCTTTATAGCTGTATTAATAACTGTTGGTGTCATTGTTAATATACCTTGGAAAAGTAATGTACCTATCAAAACGTTCTTTATATTAGCTTTCTTAATGGATGCGCCACCAAGTAGTATGGCTGCAACGCTTGGGAAAGCGAAGAATTGTGGTGCGTTATACATTTGAACGAAGCCGTAACTTTGTTCGTAGATAACCATACCAGCTGCGCCTAGTGCGCATGATAGTATTACTGCTAGCATCCTAGTTTTGTTTATGTTAGCACCTGCGGCTCTTGCATAATTTTCGTTTGAGCCAACAGCTGTCATTGTTGTACCTTTTTTAGATTTAAAGAAAAGATAAACTAAATATGCAAATATAGCAAAAACTATAAACATACCTGTTGGTATAAGTAGTTTATCACCTAATTCACTTGCTGTTTCTAGTTCTATACCAAGTATACGAGAGAAAGCTTTCTCCCAATATGCCTTTAATGATATAGTTGTTCTTAAACCTTCACCACTGAAACCCATAACTGATTCTGGATTTTTAAATGGAAGTACTACCCAAAATATATTCATTAGTGCGATGAATGAAAAACCAACGTATGTTGCGATAATCATTTCGTCGCCCTTAACCCTGTTTAATATAAGGCCATATAACCAGCCAAATAAAGCTCCAAAAGCCATACCAACTGCAAGTGCGAATGTTACGCCGCCTATGCCTGTTAGCCTTAATTCAAGCGATAGAACTGCTCCTAGCATACCGCCTATAAGTCCAACTGGCAAACCAAAGTTAAGTCCGCAACCCGCTTGTATCATAGGTATCATCGACAATACTAGTATGGCGTTCATACCAAAACGTGTTAAAACGTCTATGAATGATCTTTTTAAGTCAACGCCTATAAAGCCTCCAACTATGAAAAGTCCTACTATGAAAAAGAAAATGATTACTCTAGGAAGTCCGATTCTTTTAACTAAATTTTCTTCTCTCATATTCTACACCTCCTCCGGTTTTGTTCCGGCCATCATTAATCCAAAGTACTCTACCGGATCTGTAGGTAATAGCTCGCCAAATACTTTGCCTTCGAAGATGACAAGTATCCTGTCAGCTATGCTTCTTAACTCTTCAAGCTCACTTGATATGATGACTATGGATGTACCGTGCTCTCTGTTATACTTTTTAAGCGCTTCAAGCACAAGTGACTTCGCTCCAATGTCTATACCACGAGTTGGTTCTGATACAAATAAGAATTTTGGTTCAAGAGCAAAAGCCTTTGCCAAACATACTTTTTGTTGATTACCGCCTGATAAGTTCCTTGCCTTTTCACTAGGGCCTTGAGTCCTTATTTCAAGCTCGTCAATGTATTTAAGAGCGGCATCTTTCATCGCCTTATCGTCTCTAAACTTGAATGGACCCACCTTTTTTATGAATCTATCGTTAACCATCATAGCGTCGAAAGCTATGTTCCAGTCAATGCCTTCATCAAGAAGTAGGCCGACGCCACGTCTGTCTTCAGAAACAAAGGCTAAGTTCTTTTTCAAAACTTCCTTTGTATGAGTTATGTCAAGTGGCTCTCCTTCATAAGTAACAGTTCCGCCCGATGGGTATAGACCCATAATACCGTTTGGAATACCTAATTTGCCTTGTCCAGCTAAGCCGCATACGCCAAGTATCTCGCCTTTTTTAACCTCGAAGGAAACATCTCTAACCGACTCACCTGGCATATCTACATAAAGGTTTTCGACCTTCATTACAGTTTCGTCGCTTATTTCTCTTAATTCTTTAACCTTTTCCTTCTTTGACATATCACGGCCAACCATCCAACTTGCTATCTCCATGATATTAAGATCTTTATTTTCAGTATCTTTAATAATTTCTCCGTCACGTAGAACAATAACTTGATCACAAACGTCGATTATTTCACGAAGTCTGTGTGAGATGAAGATGATGGCTATACCTTTTTTTGCAAGTCTCTTCATCGCATCAATAAGTATATCGGCTTCCGACTCAGTTAGTACCGCAGTCGGCTCATCCATGATAATGATTTTTACCTTATCTTTAGAAAGCTCTCTAGCTATCTCCAAAAATTGCTTGTGACCAACTGGCATATCCTTTGCTAAAGTCTTTGTGTTTATGTCAACACCAAGCTTTTCAATAGCTTCTTTTGCTTTCTCTTCCATCGTAGATCTTTCCAAAGTATCCAATTGTTTGCCAAATACAGCAGAGATCGGATTCTTCTTAGTGATTTCACGATTTAATAATATGTTTTCTGTTGCAGTAAACTCTGGTATCAATGAAAACTCTTGATGCACCATGCCGATGCCGGCCTCAAGTGCGTCGATAGGGTTTTTAAAGTTTACCTTTTCGCCATCGATAAGAACATCTCCTTCATAGCCACCAGTCTCTTTAATGAAACTCATGCCAAAGAGTATGTTCATCATGGTCGATTTACCAGCACCATTTTCTCCTACAAGTCCTAAGATCTCTCCTTCTTTAAGTTTGAATGAAACATCTTTTAAAACGTGGTTACCGGAGAAGCTTTTTCCTACATTTCTAAACTCTAATATCTCGCCCATAAAAAAACCTCGCCTTCAATAATTTAAACGGAGCAGCAATGAGGCCGCTCCGTCCATTAATCAAATATGTCTATTTCTTAGATTGAAAATCTTCTAGCATCTTGTAAATATCAGGAACTTCTTCATCAGTCATATTTAAGAAACCTTTACCAAATACGTAAGTATCTTGAAGTACTAGTATATGGTTCTTTCTTTCTTCCATATTTGTTCTGTCAACATAAGTTGAAACGTTCCATGCAGCACCTGGAGTCATGTCGCCTAATACAGTCTTAACGTCATCTGTGTTCATCATATCATTACCAGATTCAACCATTCTCTTACCAAGTTCGATCAAGGCTTGAGTAGTTGAGAAACCGTATGAATATTTCCAAGTACCCATTCTACCAGGGTTCTTTTCAGATAATACTTCTTCTTCTTTTTCAACTATCTTGTTGAAATCACCAGCAGCTTCTTTAAGGTCAATACCTAGAGCTCCTGGATAACCAAGTATTGGTGATGGTAAGTCTTGTTCTACGAAAAGTGCTCCTAATTCAGCAACTTTTAGTAGCATTGGTTCAGTATGAGCATCGTTTGTTGCAAAGAATGCAGTGTCTTTACCATATTTTTGTACCCAAGCTGGCATTTGTTCCAAAATAAAGTTTTGTGCTCCTGGGATACCGATATCACTTGTTGGGTCCGGTGCAGTTTCCATAGCAAATTCCATACCGATCTTATCACAAGTTGCTTCCATAATATCCTTTCTTAAAGACAATAGTTCGATGGACATATGTCTTGGGAAAGAAACGTGAACAAATTTCTTAGCACCCATCTTTTGAGCAGCTAGTGGAATTAAGTATCCACGAGTAACGTTATCTGGGTCGATAACTAAGTCAGCTGCGGCTTCGATAAGGTTAGGGTCTTCTTGAGAGTTACCAGCAAAGCATAGAATGTCAGGACGTCTTTCCTTAACTTGCTTAAATGCTGCTGCAGTACCAGGAACACCTTGGTTAACAACGATAACTTTTAGTTTAGGGTCGTCAGCAAGAGATACTATTTGTTGGATAGTTGTTTCTTGTTCTGCAGAGAAGTTATCTGGATAGTTCTTGTGAACAATAAGTCCGCCATCCTTAGCGTCTCCGTATTTAGCTATCATACCTTCACAACCACGTTGTTCGTCTTCAGATTGTGATACAGTACCAGTTACAACACCGATGTGGAAGTCAGTAGCTTCAGTAGCTTCGCCATCTTTAGCTTCGCCATCTTTAGCTGTTTCGCCTTCAGTCTTGTTAGCGTCAGTAGCAGGTGCATCAGTTTTGTTACATGCTACTAGAGAAAACATCATAATTAGCGCGATTAACATCGCAAGTACTCTTTTCATCATAAAACCTCCTCGTACTTTAATGTCCTCTTAGCTTAAGATAATTTCAAAGGATCTTAAGTTATAATTCAAAGAGCCTAATCTCGTGAGATAACCTTCTAGCTTAAGTAGCTTAGCAGTGTTCTTAAAGTTCACGATAGCTATGTTTCACTTTATCAAGTGGAAGCTCTTTTATATATTATAACACTTAGCACTTTAAAAGGCAAGTACTTTTGAAATATTTATATAAAAATTTGCAAATTTATTAAAAATATACTTCATATGAATGGTATTAAGCATATATATGCAATAGATAAGCCTTTTCTTGCAATACGTTTAGCCATATATGAGGCGAAAGTGCTAAGTAAGTAAAATGTTTTTGCAGAAGAAAAAGTCTTATGGACTTGCCACAAGACTTTTGACAACATTTTATTAGAACTAATTTAATTTATCCACTGTATAGTAATTTCGCGAATAAAATGAGATGATTGGGCGATGTGGACCGACGAGGCAAGCGGAATGTACTAACGTACCTGAGCATTGCCGAGGAAGGAACGAGCCCAAGGGCTCATTTTAACGCGAAAGTACGGAAATTTAGTCTAATTCATCGTACATTGCTAATGCCTTAGCTCCATACGCAGTTCCTGGACCGCCATTCATTAGGATACATGTCTTGATAACATCGATAAGTTGTTCTCTAGTGCCGCCTGCTTTTTTGAAGCTCGTGATGTGAGCTAGCATACATGGGATGCACTTGATAGTAATCGAGATGCCTAGGGCAACCATTTCTTTTTCGATAAGTGTTGCAGCGCTTTCCTTTGTGTAAACTGCATGTAAATCACCAAAGGCCTTCATGATTTCTGGTGATGAATTGATAAGCTCCTTGCTTAATTCTCCGTTTAATTCTCTTTCTTTTTTGTAATCCATAATATTACCTCCCTTTATATTTTTGAAATATCCTTCGATTATATATTACCCATTAAGCTCCTCCATTGCCATTGAATATATTTATAGTTTCGCCGTGTATTATAAGCAAAATAAATAGACATGCCTTAATAGTAGCATGTCTAAATAAATTCATATAAGATCTTAATTACTTTCTTCTCTGTATAGTAATTGAAGAACTTAGGACTACACGTCCTAAAACCTTTGCGCTACGCAGAGCAAATGAGATGATTGAGCGATGTTCTAACGCTAAATAATTTCGGCGTACTAATTTTTCGGAAAAATTTATGGATAAGGCGAAGCATAACGAGCGACCGACCGACATCGTACATACAAGTACGTTGAGGAAGGGAACGAGCGCGCAAGCCTTAGGCTAAATTTTAACAAAAATTAACGCGGAAATTTTATAATTCATATATAAATTCTATCTCAATCTTAAATCCTTTACTTACACCCACATAAACCATATCCATCTCCAAAGCTTCTCTCATAAACTTATCTGCTTCTTCTCTACTGATATCGTCTATATAATAATACACTTTGATCTTAATCTCTTCAATGCGCGGTGCATCATCAACGCCAACTACTTTTAGCGTACGAAGTGGGTTTGTGGTCTTTACTTCTGCCTTCGCTTCTATCTCATCTAGTGAAAGCTTCTTGATTTTGGCTTCTCTAATGATTGTGAGCATCATCGACTCCAAAATGCCTGCCAAAAATATCTCCACCGACGATAATTCTTTTTTCTCGTTATCGTATGGCAGCTCTTGGTCTGTCGATATAAAGGCCATGTCGCCGTAGCTGTTAACGGTTTTGATGTCGTTCGATGTCGCTCTCATCGTAAAATCAAAGCGGCCCATCTCTTCCGTGCTGTTAAAATTACCGTAGCTACTCATGTTTTTCCTTCAATTCTTTAACTGCTCTTTCAAGCTCTGCTAATTTTTTATCAATTATTTCAAGTGTTGATACTGGTCTATTAGCAAAAGTAGCGAAGCCACAATCTGGGTTTAAGAATAATCTTTCCTTGTCGATGTAGCCAAGTGCTTCTTCGGCTCTCTTGACCATATCCTCATGAGCTTCAATCTCGTCAGTTCTTGGGTTTATTACACCAAGACCTAGAATGTAATTTTCCCTAATCTTGTCTGAGGCAAATAAACTTTTTAGCTCGCCCGCTCTCTTCGTTGAAAATTCAAGGAATAGCGCATCTGTATCGATGTCTTCAAATAATTTAATTAGCGGTGTATATGGTCCTTCTAGTAAAATGCTTTCGTCCTTGGACCAGTTGCCACGGCAGACGTGAAGCGCGCGCATCGACTTAGTCCTATCGATATGGCTCATGCATGACTTAATTAGGTGAGTCGCAAATTTTAGCTCCTCTGTCGGATCCTTCTTTTCAGAAAGTGCTGCACACATGAAGGTACGCGGCTTTCCTTCGGTAAATACGACTTCAGTTAAAACTGGTTCGTCAAATTGAATTATGTCAACGCCAATCTTTTGAAGCTCTTCTATCTCTTCCTTATAGATTTTGATAACGTCTTCGCCAAGCTCTTCCTTAGAACCATAAGCCTTGCTAGATAAGTTGTATAGCCACATTGAACGAGTTACTAGATATGGTCCTGGCAAAGTGATCTTGACCTTATGATCAGTTCTTGCCTTAAGTCTCTTTAGCTCGTCACAAACGATATTAGTCTTACGAGAGACTTTTCCTGTACATATAGCGTTCTTTATGCTTATGGCTGGAACGTCAAGTATAGAAAGTATTTGCTCGAAGGCTTTTTTGTCATCGATATACTCAAGCATCTCTGCCATAGACATCATTTTAACGCCATTTAACTTTGTCGATATAAATGAAACATAGTTATCTCTTGATAATTCACCTGATGTAACATAGCTGATGCCGTGCTTTTCTTGCATGCGAACAACGGCTTCTTCCTCAGCATCTATTAACTTAATAAAATCCTCTTCACTTAGAGAGCCCTTAGATCTCTTTCTAAGGGCCCTTAATATATCTTCATTTCTTGGCATTTTTTCTTTATCCTATCTTTTATATTTAGGCTTTATATAAAACCTATGAAAATTCATTTTCTCGTTTGTACATATTTCATCTAAATTTATATCTATATTACTGCTATTACAACATTTCTATAAACTCATCAAATAAATATGCTGTATCTTCTGGCCCAGGACAAGCCTCTGGATGAAATTGAACTGTAAATATATTTTTGTTTTTGTATTTTATTCCTTCAACAG
>NZ_CAKPYL010000042.1 GCF_934202865.1 uncultured Fenollaria sp.
ATCTGTACATAAAATAATTCCTATTGGATCATTGTCCATTTCATCATTAACTTCTGCTTTATAATAATTTAAATACATATTAATTTGCACAACTGCTTCTGGCATTAGTTTTCCCGTTTTTAATTCAATTAATACATATGATCTTAAAATCTTATTATAAAAGACCATATCTACATAATAATGTGTATTTCCAAGTGTTACTCTTTGTTGACTACCTACATACATAAATCCTTTGCCTAGTTCAAGTAAAAAATTTTCTATATGCTCAATTAATGCAGCTTCTAAATCACTTTCTAATACTGGTTTTTTTTCTGGTATTCCTAAAAATTCAAATACATAAGGATCTTTAACAATGTCACTTGCTTTATTTATTTCATTTCCTTTTAAAGCCAAATCTAAAACTTTTTCTTTGTTTTCGTCACCAGAGGATAAGAGCAATCTTTCAAAAAGAGATGTTTTAATTTGTCTTTTAAGTTCTCTTACAGACCAATTAGCATTGATACATTCTTTTTCATAAAAGCTTCTCTTTTTTTTATCACTAATCCCTAGAAGCTCGCAGTAATGCGACCAAGACAATTTAACAGACAGTGTCTGTTGAATCTTATATTCAATAAAAAATCTTCTCATAAATTGTAAATTTGATATTGAGAATCCCTTTCCAAATTCCTCAGTTAATCTTTTAGACAAAACTTTAAGTAAATTTTTGCCATATTCTGCTCTATCTGAATGACCTTGTTCATCTTCTATAATGATTTTACCTATTTTCCAGTAAGTTTGAACTAGAATATTATTAACTTCCTTGGCAACTTCGTTTCTTGCATTATTCATTAATTTTTTTATATTGTTTAAAGTATCTTCGTGATTGTCTAAAATATCTTCGTGCATTTTATCTATATTGTTTTTCATATAAACACCTCTTAATCTGATTATATTAATAATTATACCATAAAAATTTACTTTTGTTAAATTTTCCAGACAGCGTCTGGAATATTTATAAGAAGAAACTATAAGCAATTTTAATTAAACTGTCTCGATTAACAAAATTGACCCAACCATAATCCCCGCTAAAATTTCTTGAACAATTGTCGGGTTTGTGGTAAAAGTGGCAAAAAGAATTGTCGGGTTTGCAGAAAAAGTGGCAAAAAGAATTGGCGGGTTTGCAGAAAAAGTGGCAAAAAGAATTGTCGGGTTTGTGGTAAAAGTGCAAAATAGAATTGGCGGGTTTGTGCTGCGATATAAAATTTTCCAGTCAGTGACTTGATTTGAAGTGCCTTGACTAAACCACTATAATCCCCAATAAAATCATCTTGAACTACTTCCCCTGCTGTGTTATAATAAAGTTATAATCAAAGGAGGTTTATCATGAACAACAAGAAGAAGATGACATTTTTGGATTACTTTATACTAAAGATCATCGTGGCTGGGACTTTCTTTTTATTATATTTGAAGCCAGCTGCTTTTAAAATCCCTGGCGTTGCAACTTATCCAGACGCTCTAATCATCTGTAGAGGCGCTGCTCTACTTATGAGTATATTCACAATGAGTCAAGTTTTCGACGCTATTTACAAGGCATCACAAAAATAATTAATGTTAATTCGCATTAAATTTAGCCCTTTCGCTAGTTTCGAATTATTTTGTCGCTGCGGAGTGCGTTTAGCACACCTCACTCCAAAAAATTCTGTACAACGCGAAATCATCTAAATTTCTTTGCAAATTAACGAAGTGAACGTCGATTTTATTAAATTTGCGGCCACTCCAAAAAATTCTACATAATTTGTAGCTTAAAGAATCTTACCATTTATGTGTGAGGTTCTTTTTTATCCGCAAAACTATTCCATAAACATGGTAAAGGCATTTATTTATCTATTATATTAATATTTTCATAATTTTCTCTTGACAAAGCGCATCTAATTAATTATAATTACTATAGGAGTTTATGTACTATAGGAGGTGTATATAAATGAAGAGAACTTATCAACCTAAGAAAAGACAAAGAAAAGTTGAACATGGTTTCAGAAAAAGAATGTCAACTAAATCTGGTAGAAATGTCTTAAAGAGAAGAAGATTAAAAGGAAGAAAGAGATTATCTGCATAATTTATGCAAAGGTATTTGAGTTTAAGAAAGAAAGTAGATATTAACAGGGTTTTCTTGTCGAAGAAGAAGGCCTTTAACGAGTCTTTTACGGTATATTACCGCTATAATAACCTAGATCACCCTAGGTTTTGTTTTGCTATTAGTAAAAAGTACGGCAAGGCGAATAAGAGGAATTTACTAAAGAGAAGGCTCAAGGCCATCATCGAGGCGCATCGTGAGGACTTTGATAAGTCTTATGACATTGTGATTTCGGTTAAGCCTACGGTTATTGACTACGATTTCTACAAGATTCGAAAAAGATTTCTTTCTTTGTTAAGAAAAATAAATGTTTTAAAGGATAAAGCTTATGAGTAGGATTATGGTAATGTTTGTGCAAATATACCGCTTTGTGGCACATAAGATTTTTCACAAGAGGCCCAGCTGTATTTTCACGCCAACTTGCTCTGAGTATGCGATAGAAGCTTTTGAGAAATATGGTTTTTTCAAAGGCTTGTATTTATCTGTGAAGCGTGTGCTTCGCTGTAATCCATGGTCAGAGGGCGGCTATGACCCGCTTGTATAGTTTTCCTTTAGGCTTTATTTATCGTAAGGAGGATTTATATGTTAGGTAAAATTTTAGGTTACCTTTTTAATTTCATATATGATCAGCTTGCTAGCATGGGCGCTGAGCCTGCAAACTTCTCGTTTTTGGCAATGACTATCATTATCTCGACTATTATCGTGAAGTTATTGGTTTTGCCACTACAAATTTCTTCTACTAAGAAGATGAAGAAGACTGCGGACTTACAGCCTAAGGTTAAGGAAATTCAAGAGAAGTACGGCTACGATCAACAGATCGCCTCACAAAAGGTTATGGAGCTTTATAGACAAGAGGGCGCGTCAATCACTGGCGGCTGCTTGCCTCTGCTTATTCAGTTCCCTATCTTGATTGCCTTCTTCCAAGTATGTAAGGATCCGTCAATATACGCGTTTGGCGCGGCTAAATACGCTGCGATGGACAAGACTTTTTTCTGGATCAAGGATTTAACTTTAGCTGACCCATATTGGTACGGTCTTCCACTGATTGCAACGCTTGTAACGCTTCTAATGAGTGTTACTACGCCAAGGGTCGGTATGACTGACCAGCAGCAAGCCAAGTCTATGAATATGATGCAGTATTTTATGCCGTTAATGACATTTTTCTTTACAGTTAAATATCCAGCTGGCCTAGCTTTGTACTGGGCTGTATCAAGCCTATTTGCTGCAATTCAACAGTTTGTACAAAATAGGATCATTAAGAAAGAGGAGGTAATTGTAAGTGAAAAGTAGATTTGAAGCAAAGACTATTGAAGACGCTATAATCAAGGCTGAGACTGAACTTGGCATGAGTAGAGACGCCTTCACTGTTGATGTAATAAATGAAGATAGTAAAGGTTTTTTAGGTATCGGCGCAAAGGACGCTGTGATTGAGGTTATTTATGAAGAAGTAGCGGAATGTCACTGCGGATGCGAAGACCATGAGCATAATCATGAGCATGAGCACCATGACCATGACCATGACCATGGCAATGGCGATGACGCTGAGCATATAATTATATTGAAAAACTTCTTGGACGAGTTCTTTAGGCTATTTGAGGTAAAGGCTTCGTACAAGATTGATGAGTCTGACGATATGATCAAGGTTTTGATCAATGGTGAATCGTCCGATGATACGTCGAAATTAATCGGTAAGAAGGGCGCTGTGCTTGATTCTTTGAACACGATAGCGCAAATTCAGCTAAACAAGTCGCTAGCTGAGTTTAAGAGGCTTTACATCGACGTAGGCGACTACAGAAAGAAAAGACAAGAAAAAGTTAGAGAGCTTGCTATACAAGGTTGTGAAAGGGCTAGAAAGTATGGTACTAAGGTTTCATTAGAGTACATGACTAGCTATGACAGACGTATCGTTCACGAAACCTTAGCAGGTATTGAAGGCGTAAAAACATTTTCTGAGGGCAACGAGCCTCACAGAAGAGTTTGTATCATAGCGAAGTAATTAGGAGGCTTTTATAGCCTCTTTTTTATTTATCTTTATGTTTATGGCAATGGCCTTGTTTATGGCCTTGCCACGATGACTGAAAATGCTTATGTGAATGGCCTTGCCACGATGACTGAAAATGCTATGCTAAGTGAAATTGCTTTAGAAAGTGATTTTACTAGACAAGGCAAAATAGATGGAGAAAGTGATTTTACTAAAGAAGGCAAAAATGCTAGAGATATTGATTTTGCTTAACATGGCAAGAATACTAGCCTAATTGAAAATACATATATATATAAAGGAAAATAGTATACAAAGGAGAAGAAATGAGAACGATTTGTGCAATATCAACTGCTATGCAGCCGGGCGCCATCGCCATCATCAGGATGAGCGGGGCGGGTAGTTTTGCTATTGCGAAGAAAATTTTTCGCTCGGCAAGCGGCAAAGACGATTTTAAAAATAAATACATGTACTTCGGCAGGATCTACGACGGGGACGACTTTGTCGACGAGGTTCTGATATGCTTTATGAAGGCGCCAAATACCTACACTACAGAGGATATGGTCGAGATATATTCGCACGGCAGTGTAATTAGTCAAAGAAGGATACTGAATCTGCTTTTGAAAAATGGTGCGGAACTTGCAGAGCGCGGCGAATTTACGAAGAAGGCCTTTATTGGCGGCAGAATCGACATCACACAGGCTGAGGCCGTCGCTGACATGATCAACGCCAAGACCGATATGAGCTACAATCTGTCTCTAAAAGCCTTTGATGGATCGGTTCGTGACTTTATTAATGGCCTTGCAGATAGCCTTAAGATGCTCATTGCCAATATCGAGGTCGCCATCGATTATCCTGAAGAAGACATCGAGGAGATCAGCTACGAGCGCATCACAAATACCTTGGAAAGCGTGAAAAATAGCTTAGCTGAGCACATTAGGCGCGCATCTACATCGACTCTAATTAAGGACGGCATAAAAACTTCAATCGTCGGCGTACCAAACGTAGGTAAATCCTCGCTTCTAAACACATTTACCCGTGAAGAAACGGCGATAGTCTCGAATATCGAGGGCACTACGCGTGACATGATCACCGAGTACATCGACCTTGAGGGCATTAGCCTTAAACTTATGGATACAGCCGGCATTCGTGAGGCGTCGGACGAAATCGAAAGGATGGGCGTCGCCATATCGAAGAAGGCAATCAAGGACGCAGACCTCGTTCTAGCAGTTTTTGATTACTCAAAGCCTATTAGCGAGGGCGATAAAGAGATCATTGATATGGTTCAAGATAAAAAACACATATATATATTAAATAAGGTAGACGAGGGCGAGAATGGCGAGTACTTAGACCATTTCGAGCAAAATGCGAAATATATTTTAACGAGTCTAAAGACTGGCGAAGGCTTCGAAGCGCTTAAAGACATGATTAAGGAAATGTTTTTAGCGGGCGATATTACTCAAGATGACCTTGTTTACGCAAATCTACGAGAGATGGATCTACTTAATAAGGCGCACTCAGCCATAAGCGAAGCATTAAACGATGCCGAACATAAACAAGTCTACGATCTACTCATAGTCAACATCAGAGGCGCTCTCGATAGCTTACTCGAAATTCTTGGCGAGAAGCTCGACAGCGAGATACTTGATAAGATATTCCAAAACTTTTGCATCGGCAAATAGATTAAAGGAAGTGATTTTATGCAAAGAAGAGAAAAAACATATATTAGAGGCACGTTCGATGCAGTCGTAGTCGGCGCTGGACACGCTGGATGCGAGGCGGCGCTTGCACTTAGCCGCCTTGGCAAGAAAACCGCTGTCATCACCATCAGCCTCGACGCAATCGCTGCGATGAGCTGCAATCCTAACATTGGCGGCACTGGCAAGGGTCACCTCGTTCGTGAGATTGACGCCCTTGGCGGCGAGATGGCGAAAAACATCGACAAAACCTACATTCAGTCGCGTATGCTGAACACCTCAAAAGGCCCAGCCGTGCACTCTTTGCGCGTTCAGGCCGATAAGCAGGCCTACCACCGCGCGATGAAAAAGACGCTTGAAAACGAGCCGAATTTAACCATTATCCAAGGCGAAGTGGACGAAGTCATTTTCGATGATAATGGCGCAGCCACTGGCGTCCGCATGACTACAGGCGCTGTACTTGAGGCGAAGGCAGTCATTTTGGCGACAGGCACTTACCTTAAAGGAAGAATATTTGAGGGCGAGCTAAATTACGAATCGGGCCCCGATGGCCGCTTCCCTGCTCGCTATTTGTCTGAATCGTTAAATGAGAATGGCATTGAGCTAAGAAGAATGAAGACAGGAACACCAGCCAGAGTCCACCTGCGTAGCATTGACACGTCAAAGATGGCAGTCCAAGAGGGCGACAAAACAATAGTCCCCTTCTCATTTATGAATGAGGCGGAAGCCATTCTCAAAGATCAGGCTGTTTGTTACCTAACATACACTACTAAGCCAATGCACGAATACATTTTGGCGCACATGGACCGCTCGGCGAGGACGCTTGGCGACATAACCGGCGAAGGACCGCGCTATTGCCCAAGTATAGAGGATAAAGTGCTTCGTTTTAAGGACAAGGATCAGCACCAAGTTTTCATCGAGCCGGAGGGCACAGACACTGATGAAATGTACATCCAAGGCGTTTCGACGGCGCTGCCTGAGGAGATGCAAGTCGAGATGTATAGGATGATTGAGGGGCTTGAGCACTCCGAGATTATGAGGAGCGCCTACGCGATTGAGTATGACGCGATCGACCCCACTTCCCTAAAGCTTAGCCTCGAGTCCAAAAAGCATGAAAATTTATTTTTCGCGGGCCAAATCAATGGTTCGTCCGGTTACGAAGAGGCTGCCGCACAAGGCATCATGGCTGGCATCAACTGCTATCTAAAGCTTGAGGGCAAGGATCCCTTCATTATCAAGCGTAGCGAGGGCTACATCGGCGTTTTGATCGACGACCTCGTTACGAAAGGCACAAACGAGCCGTATCGTATGATGACGAGCCGCTGTGAATATAGGCTAAGTCTAAGGCAAGACAACGCTGATATGCGTCTTACTGAATATGCTTATAGGATAGGCCTCGCATCCGAAGAGCGTTATAATCGCATGCTAGCGAAAAAAGCACGTATCGATGGTGAGCTTGAAAAATTGAGAGCCAAATCAATAGGCCCTAAGGAAGAGACAAATGCTTACCTTGAAAGCCTTGGCACGACTGGACTAAAGACAGCAGTCACACTTGAGGAGCTGCTACGTCGCCCAGAGATACATTACAGCGACCTCGCTAAGTTTATGGACCTAGCCTTGGATAAGCCGGACGAAATACTTGAGCTCGAAACAATCGTCAAGTACGACGGTTACATCAAGAAGCAAAATAAAGAGATAGAGAACTTTTTGAAGATGGAAGAGCGCTCCTTGAAGGACTTTAATTATAGCCTCGTTAAGGGCTTAAAGACCGAAGCCAAGGAAAAGCTCGAAAAGTTTAGGCCGTCAAACCTTGGCCAAGCCTCGAGAATCAGCGGCGTTACCCCAGCCGACATCAACAACATCATTATATATATGGAAGTAAATAAACGCAAATGATTTATTTAATAATTGCAATCGCCGTGCTAATGGCAGCCGCCCTACTCATGTGGAAGAAAAAACTAATCGTGAGTGAATATACAGTAAAGGCTCCCATGGATATGGATTTGCTTATTTTATCAGATTTGCACTCGATGGACTTTGGCGAAAATCAAAGAGAGCTCTTAGATATGGTGGACGCACTTCCCTTTGATGCCATCTTAATGCCAGGTGACATCTTTGACGATAAAGTAGATGACACGAAAGGCTATGAATTTATAGAAGGCATCAAGAAATACAGTTGCTACTACATTTTAGGCAATAACGAGATTATCTCCGGCAAGGCCGAGCTACACATGAAGGAGCTTCACTCAATGGGGATCACAGTCTTGGATGATGGCAAAGCCATTTACAAAGCTGACGACAAACAGGTTGAAATTTGGGGCTTTAGAGACAGGCACCCTTGGCGTATGAAGGACTACGCGGCGCATGTGGCTAAGAGGCTCGATGCGGATACGGATTTTAATGATTATCGCATCGTTCTCTCGCATAAGCCATTAACAAGGGATCAGTTCAAGGACATAAACGCGGATTTGATTATCGCTGGCCATGCGCATGGCGGTCAGTGGCGCCTACCTCCTGTGAATAACGGAGTTTTTGCGCCGAACCAAGGACTATTTCCAAAGTACGCTGGCGGCGTATATGAGGCGAACGGCAGATTTGAAGTCGTTTCGAGAGGCCTCGCGCGCGGACTAAAGCTCGTGCCGCGGCTAAACAACCCGCCCGAGATAGTTTTACTACACTTAAGAAAATAATGTTCCACGTGGAACATTTGAAAGGATAAATATGCTACAAAGTTATTTGAATGAGATTAATATAAACGCTACAGAGGGGCAAATTGCTGAGCTTGAGCGCTTCAAGGACTTGCTCGTGGAGAAAAACAAGGTCATGAACCTAACTGGCATCACCGAGTCAGACGAGGTAGACAGGCTCCACTTCACCGACAGCGCCTACCCTCTTACACTGCCAGAGCTAAAAAATGCGAAGAAGATAATAGACGTCGGTACAGGCGCCGGCTTCCCTGGCGTAGTCTTGAAAATATTAGCGCCAGAAAAAGAAATTTTACTCAACGATAGTTTACTTAAGAGATTAAAATTCTTGGACGAAGTGATTATGGATTTGGATTTAAAAGATATAGAGACAGTTCACGCAAGAAGCGAAGACCTTGCCCACGTTAATGGCCATCGCGAAGCATACGACGTCGCCATATCAAGAGCAGTCGCTCGCCTAGCCACACTTACAGAGTATATGCTCGGCTTTGTGAAAATCGGTGGATATATGCTTTCAATGAAGAGCGGCGATATAGATGAAGAAGCTATGGAGGCAAAGAAAGCTATAGAAGTTCTTGGCGGTGAAATAGTTGATATTCATAAATATAGATTGTTTGATGAGTTTGATAGATCGATAGTGGTGGTGAAAAAAGTTAAGGCGACACCAAAGAAGTATCCGAGAGGAAAGAATTTGGCAAAAAGCTCACCAATTATCTAGTTCGCATTCAAATTGCGCCTAAGGCTCGTTCAATTCGCCTTAGCCAGCATAGCGCAAAGGTTCTTGTCCGTTAGGACGAGGTTCTTCTTTGATTTGCGAACCAAGCTTCGTATGAATTTAATTTAGATAAAATTTTTTGAAGAATCACATTTGTGGTTCTTTTTCTTTTTTAGTTATATACACGATATAAGAAAAGTGATTTTTCTTAAATAATACTCTTTTTTAGATCTAATATTTTTTTCTCAATCAAATAACAGAAAAGTGTTATTAACGAAGTGACGCATCTGAGCAAATTGTGAAATTTATTAGCGAAGTGAGCTGCCCGCAAAACCATCTAGTGAAGTGTAACGAAACGAATATGGTTTTGCAAGCGAACAAGCTTTTAGAAATTTCCAATTTGGGAAGCCTAAGTCACGAGTAATACACTTTTCGTTATTCAAGTCAATCTAAATCACTTTTCGAGTATCATCTCTTAATCAAAACTATTTTATCAGTTCAATATAAATGTTCCACGTGGAACATTCCTTACAACACACTAAACAAGCCTATCGACACAGCTACCATAATCGTTCGGGCCATAGGCGAAATATTTCCTCTTAAAAACTCACCGCACCCCATAAGACAAGATCAATTCGTCGGAAAAATTTATGCATAGGACGAAGATAAGCACGAGCTCACAGCGAAATAGTACAAATAGTACATTGGAGCTGTGACGAGGGCGTTCGAGTTCTAGGCGAAATTTTTACAGAATTGGCTTGTCCATAAATTGCTATTGAAATTTATCGTATAATATGCTATTATTAAATCAGAGGTGATTTCATGTCCAAAACTATTGTCATATTTAATCAAAAAGGCGGCGTCGGCAAAACAACGACAGCCATCAACCTAAGCTATGCGCTTGCGAAGCTTGGTCAGAGGGTGCTCTGCGTCGATATGGACGCTCAGTCAAACCTATCGAGTGGTCTTCTTGAAGACTACAGCGAGGCATCTTCGTCCACATACACGCTCCTTACCGACGATACAAAAGACATCAGATCACTAATAAAGCCGACTAAGCTAGATAAGCTCCACGTCATCGACTCATCGACAGACATCGCGGGCCTTGAGATCGAGCTTGCACAAAAAGGCGATTGGAAAGACATCTTAAAGCGCCGCTTGGACGAGATTAAAGGTGATTACGACTTCATCTTCATAGACTCGCCACCGTCACTTGGCATTCTTTCAATCATGAGCCTCGCAGCCGCAAACTCAGTCATCATCCCGATACAGGCCGAGTACTACGCACTTGAAGGCGTTTCAAAGCTCATTAAGACCATAGAGCTAGTCAAAGAAAATTACAATCAGTCCCTTACAATCGAAGGCGTTCTGATCACCATGTTCGACGCGAGAAATAATCTTCACACCGAAGTCTTCTCCGAAGTTCAAAACTTCTTTGGCGCGAAGCTCTACACAGCGGTCATTAACCGCAACATCCGTCTTGCAGAGGCGCCTAGCTACTCCATGAGCATTTTCGAGTACGACAAAGCCTCAAAAGGAGCCGAAAATTACATGAATCTAGCCGAAGAATTTTTACAAAAGCAAGGAAGGTGATTATATGGCGAAGAAACTTGGCAAGGGCCTAGGCAGCCTCTTAGGCGTTGAAAGCATCACAGAAATCACAGAAAAGTCCAAAAACGAGCTCATGGACTTGGAAATGGCAATGGTCGTGCCAACAGAAGCACAGCCGCGTCAGTCCTTTAAGGAAGATACCATCAAAGAATTAGCAGAGTCCATAGAGAAGAATGGCTTACTTCAGCCAATAGTAGTTAGGCCCATGGCAGGAGGCAAATATCAAATAATAGCCGGCGAAAGACGTTACAGAGCCTTTAAAAAGCTTGGCAGGGCAAGTATCCCAGCCATCGTCAGAGACTACGAAGACGAAGAAGTTGATAAGCTTCAACTCGTTGAAAACGTTCAAAGAGAGGACCTAAATCCATACGACGAGGCCATTGCTTATTTGAAATTAAAGGAAAAGTATGGACTAAAGCAAGATGACATCGCCAAAGCAGTTGGCAAATCCCGCCCATATATCTCGAACATGACAAGACTATTATCCTTAGAAGACGAGATACTTGAAATGCTTAAGAATGGCGAGATCACAGTATCACACGCAAAACTTATACTATCAGTCGAAACAAAAGAAGAGCGTTTAAAACTTGCTCATAAAATAAAAGACGCAGGTCTAACAGTTAAAAAGACAGAAGAAAATACACGTAAGCCAAAGAAGGCAAAGCCAGAAGACATCTACATCAAAGACATCCGCGAGAGACTTGAGGACTTTTTATCAACAAAAGTTGCCATCAAGCACACAAAACGCGGCGGCTCCATCACCATCGATTACTACACAGACGACGACCTAACAAGGCTTACAGACTTAATCACGGAGGATTAGTATGGATCTACACGTATACATCGTCGACGCCTTCGCAACATGCCGCTTCGGCGGAACACCCATCGGCGTAGTTGCCGACGCAGAAGGCCTTAAAGAAGAAGAGTACCAAATCATCGCAAACGAGCTCAGAGCCGGCCTTACAGCCTTTGCAGAGCCGGTTGACCAAGACGTTTTCAGAACCAGATACTTCACAAGTAAAACAGAACTTGAAGGCTCCGGACAAGGCGCACTTGCGCTATTCTACGTACTTACAAACCTTGGTTATATCAAAGCCATTGAGAATGGTGTCAAGCTCGTCTATGAAGTGAACAAAAATTCAAAGAAAAAAGTCTACATTTATTACAAAGACTATAAGATAGAGAATTTAGAGATAGAGGTCAGCCGTCCAGAAATTGTGAGTAGCACGCCCGATATCACCAATATGCTCAGCGCCATGAGCCTTTCAACAGCCGACATCGGCCTTGAGAATGGTCTTGATGCGAGGGCCATGGTAGTCGAAGCGGAAGAGAAGACACTCATCGTACCAATTAAGACGAGACAGGCACTTTATGGCTACAGCATAGATGAATTCAAATTCAAAGATGCAGCCAAGACCATAGGCGTGGACAACGTTCACCTGTTTAATGAAGCCGAAGATGGTTTTTATTACGTAAGGAATTACACAAAAGACCTCGCTTTTGAAGAGGATAGCTCCTCCGCATACGCTAATGCGGCGCTGCAATACTATTTGATAAAGAATAAGCTAACGACAAAGCTCAAAGCCAAGATGCATCAGGGCGAGACCATGAATAGGCCGTCAAGAGTGCAAACGCGTTATTTAGAGGATAAGGATTCGGCGTTTATTACAGTAATGGGTACTGCACGAATATCCCTAGACGGCATTCTAAATATTTAAATGATTTCGCATTCAAATTGCGCCTGAGGCTCGTTCCTTCCTCAGCAATGCTCGAGTACGCATTTGTACGCTCCGCTTGCTTCGTCGGTCCACATCGTCTCATGCATCAATTTGCTCTGCAAAATCTAGATAGAGAAAATATATACAAATAATATATATACAATAGGAAAACAAATAAAAAACTATACAAAAACAAAAATTCATACACAGTGGCTAGTCTATTATCGTGGCCCAGCCATTCCACATACAAATCATTAAGGAGGAAAATTATGTTAATCGAAAAATCACTAAGAGATTATTTAAAAGAAGTTAAGTCAGACTCACCAGCACCAGGCGGTGGCTCAGTTGCAGCCTATTCATCAGCCTTAGGCGCATCACTAACAAACATGGTCATGGCGCTAACAGAAGGCAAAAAAGCCTTCGCAGAACTGCCAGAAGACGAACAAAAAACAATGAAAGACTACGCAGCAAAGCTAGTAGAGATCTCAGCCGAACTAGAAGAAATCGTTGACACAGACTCAACAGCATTCAACGACGTAATCAAAGCACTAAAGATGCCAAAAGAAACAGACGAAGAAAAGAAAGTAAGGTCAGAAAAGATCCAAGAAGGATATAAGGTAGCACTTGAAATACCATTCAGATGCGCAGAATTAGGCCTTGAAGCTATGGAATTACAAAAGATCTTCGCTAAAAAT
>NZ_CAKPYL010000043.1 GCF_934202865.1 uncultured Fenollaria sp.
GTTATACACAAGCTGTTTAACGTTCCAGGCGCCATTCTTAGCTGATGAGCTAACTCTTGCATAGTCCTTCCAATACTTCATTATATCGACGTCATCAAGGTAAATGCTTCCAGTGATTTCATCAGCAACAAAAAACTTGTGATTATAATTTAAATCCATATGCAAAGTTGATTCGCTCCACTTGCCATCTCTATATACTAAGGCTTTCACATCACGTGTATACGGAAAGCTAAGTACTCCAAATCTAATAAAAAAGATTATTGCCAATATGATTATAATTGTTATTGTTTTCTTTTTCATATTGAACGCCTCCTTACTTAAGATAATTATATCACATTTAGAAATATTTCGCAAAAAAAGAAAGACCTAAGCTAATAGATCTTTCTTCATAAACTATTTTATAACTACTGTAAATATTTTGTTCTTTACGTAAATCTCTTTAACAATGTTCTTGCCTTGCTTTGACTTTTCGAAAAGTTCGTGTGCATAAACTTTTTCTTTTACTTCGTCTTCAGAGGCATCTCTATCGATCTCGATTGTGTATCTAACCTTGCCATTGAATTGAACTGGTATCTCAATAGTTTTGATGATGGTTTTGTCCTCATCAAAGATTGGCCAAGTTGATTTATAAAGTTCTGTATCGAAGCCCACCATCTCATTGATTTCTTCTGTTATGTGTGGCGCGATTGGATAAAGAAGTGTGATGTAAGTCTTAAGCTCTTTTCTTGTGATGCTTCCCTTTGAAGTAATCTTGTTAAGCAATTCCATAAGTTTAGCAACTGCTGTGTTAAACTTTAAGTTTTCAAAGTCTTCTGAGACTTTTTTGATAGTGATGTGAAAATCTTGTTCTAAATCTTTAGAATAATTTTCGTCGTCGTTCACTATTTCCATCAAGCGATAAACTCTTTCAAGGAACTTTCTTGAGCCTTGTATACCTGTCTCTGACCACATAGCAACTTTTTCGTAGTCTCCCATAAACATTTCAAAAACTCTTAGCGTGTCTGCGCCATATTGCTCTACGATATCATCTGTATTAATTACGTTTCCTCTTGACTTACTCATCTTTTCTCCATCTTGAGCAAGTAGCATGCCATGTGATGTTCTCTTTTGATATGGTTCGCTTGTTGGCACTACGCCTATGTCATATAGGAATTTATTCCAGAATCTTGAGTAAAGTAAGTGAAGTGTAGTGTGCTCCATACCGCCGTTGTACCAATCAACTGGCATCCAGTACTTAAGCGCGTCCATAGATGCTGGTGCAGTAGTACACTTTGGATCAGTGTATCTTAAGAAGTACCAGCTTGATCCTGCCCAGTTAGGCATAGTGTCTGTCTCTCTCTTAGCAGGTCCACCGCAATGAGGGCAAGTTGTGTTAACAAAGCTATCGATCTTAGCTAGAGGTGACTCGCCCGTATCAGTTGGTTCATACGCTTCAACGTCTGGTAATGTTAATGGCAAGTCCTCTTCATTAAGTGGCACCCAACCGCATTTTTCGCAGTATACCATAGGGATTGGCTCTCCCCAATATCTTTGTCTTGAGAATACCCAGTCTCTTAGCTTAAAGTTTGTCTTAACAACGCCCACTTTTTTATCTTCAAAATATTTAATTATCTTTTTCTTTGCTTCGTCAACTGAAAGACCATTTAAAAAGTCTGAGTTAACTAAAGTGCCTTTTTCTGTATCAGTGTAAGCTTCTTTACTGATGTCGCCACCAGAAATAACTTCTTTAATCTCTTCGCCAAAGGCTTTTGCAAAATCATAGTCCCTTTGGTCGTGACCAGGTACAGCCATGATGGCGCCTGTGCCATAAGTCATTAAAACGTAGTCAGATACATAGATGGCAATCTTTTCTCCATTAGCAGGGTTAATGGCAGTTAAGCCATCAATCTTAACGCCTGTCTTTTCTTTAACAAGCTCTGTTCTTTCGAAGTCAGATTTTAATTTTGCCTTATTTTGATATTCATGAACTTCGTCAATATTTTTGATACTATCCTTATACTTTTCTATAAGCGGATGCTCTGGTGAGATAACCATGTATGATACGCCAAAGATGGTATCTGGTCTAGTTGTATAAACTTTTAGCTTGTCATCTACTTCATCTATCTCAAAATCAAGCTCCATACCATGGCTTCTGCCTATCCAGTTAACTTGTTGCGTCTTAACTCTGTCGATAAAATCAACTGTGTCAAGGTCATCAATAAGTCTGTCGGCATACTTAGTTATAGCTAGCATCCATTGTGTTTTAACTCTGTGTTCAACTGTGTGTCCGCATCTTTCGCAATGGCCTTGAATAACTTCTTCGTTAGCTAGACCAATTTTACAGCTTGGGCACCAGTTAATGTTCATTTCCTTTTTATAAGCAAGACCCTTTTTGAATAGTTGGATAAATATCCATTGAGTCCACTTGTAATATTCTGGATCAGTTGTATTTATCTCTCTGTCCCAGTCAAATGAAAGACCTAGTGATGTCAATTGATGCTTGAAGTGAGCAACATTTCTCTTAGTAACATCCTTTGGATTCATTTTGTGCTTTATGGCATAATTTTCTGTTGGTAGACCAAAAGCGTCCCAGCCCATTGGATATAAAACGTTGTAGCCCTCAAGTCTTCTCTTTCTAGCAACTATATCAAGTGCTGTGTAACTCCTTGGGTGACCAACATGTAAACCCTCTCCTGATGGATATGGGAACTCAACCATTAAAAAGTATTTTGGCTTGTCTGAATCGTTCTCTGCGTGAAACGCTTTATTATCAGCCCAAATCTTTTGCCATTTGCCTTCTATATCTTTATGATTATATTCTTTCATAGCGTCCTCCTAAAATTCACAGTGATGAACTGTTCTTGGGAATGGTAGGACGTCTCTGATATTTTCAATACCTGTTATATACATGATAAGTCTTTCAAAGCCAAGTCCATAGCCGGAGTGAACTACTGAGCCATATTTTCTAAGGTCCATATACCAAGTGTATGAGTCCATATCAAGTCCTAGCTCATTGATTCTCTTTTCAAGCTTATCGTAGTCTTCTTCCCTTTGTGAGCCGCCGACAATTTCGCCAATACCAGGAACTAAGCAGTCCATAGCAGCAACTGTCTTGTTATCTGGGTTGAGCTTCATGTAGAAGGCCTTGATATCCTTTGGATAATCAGTAACGAAGATTGGTTTTTTAAAGATTTGTTCAGTTAAATATCTTTCGTGTTCTGTTTGTAGGTCCATGCCCCACTCAACTTTAACATCAAATTTTTCTTCATGTTCTTTTAGTATTTCTATAGCTCTAGTGTAAGTAACTCTCTCGAAATCTGAGTTTCTAACGTGATTTAATCTATCGATTAGACCCTTGTCAACGAATTGATTACAGAATTCTATTTCTTCCTTAGCATTTTCCATAACATAGTTAATAACGTACTTAAGCATTGCTTCAGCCACGTCCATGTTTTGATTGTTATCCATGAAGGCCATTTCTGGCTCTATCATCCAGAATTCTGCAGCATGTCTAGTTGTATTTGAGTTTTCTGCTCTAAATGTTGGTCCGAATGTATATATCTTTGAGAAAGCCATGGCAAATGTTTCGCCCTCTAATTGACCTGATACTGTTAAGTGAGTTGGCTTATCAAAGAAGTCTTGGCTGTAATCAACAGCGCCATCTTCCGTTCTTGGTGGATTATCTATATCAAGTGTAGTTACTTGGAACATTTCGCCTGCGCCTTCAGCGTCTGATGCTGTAAGTATTGGTGTGTGCACGTAAACAAAATCTTGTTCGTTGAAAAACTTGTGTATAGCAAAGGCTGCTAGTGATCTAATTCTGTAAGCTGCTCTAAAAAGGTTAGCTCTTGGTCTTAAGTGAGCTATACTTCTTAAGAATTCCATTGAGTGTCTCTTATTTTGTAGTGGATAATCAGCTGTTGAGTCGCCTAAGACCTCAATCTCTTCTGCCTTGATCTCAAATGCTTGTTTATTGTTTGGTGTAAGAACTACTTTGCCCTTTACTCTGATTGACGCACTTAGATATAGCTTTGATACTCTTTCAAAATTTTCTAGTGTGTTATCATAAACGACTTGAACACTACTAAAGAAAGATCCGTCATTTATTTCAATGAAACCGAATTCTTTTTGTGCTCTTAAATTTTTTATCCAAGCTTGAACCTCAACAGTCTTGCCGTCAAGCTCCTTGTAGCTCTTATAAAGTTCTCTAATATCCATACTCTCACTCCTATTTATAATCTTCTACTGTAATCGTTTCAATTACGACGTCTTCTAGAGGCTTGTCGTTTGCGTTAACTTGTGATTTTGCAATCTCGTCAACAACGTCCATGCCCTCATAAACTTCGCCAAAAACTGTGTGCTTATAATCAAGCCAGAATGCTCCGCCTATCTTTTTGTAAGCGTCAACAACAGCCTTTGGATATCCCTTTTCTTCGCCAGCTTCTTCCATTTGCTTAATTATATCATCTTGAACAGCTTGGCCTTGTACTATGAAGAATTGTGATCCGTTAGTATTAGGACCAGCGTTTGCCATACATAATGCGCCTCTGAAGTTTCTTGTATTTATATCAAATTCATCTTCAAATGGTGCTCCGTATATACTTTCGCCGCCAGTTCCATTGCCATTAGGGTCGCCGCCTTGAATCATAAAGCCATTAATAACTCTATGGAAGATTAGATTGTCATAGTATTTATCTTCAGCGTGTTTAGTAAAGTTCTCAACTGCCTTTGGAGCTACTTCAGGGAATAGTTTTACCTTGATCTCGCCCTTATTAGTCTTGATAGTCGCTATCTTGTCACCTGCTTTTGGATTTTGTAGTTGAACAAGTTCTGCATCGTCTGTAGTTACTTCGCTTTCGCTTCTTTCTTTTTTCATTTCACTCTCACCGCCATTGTCATTATTTTTGCTACATGCTGTTAAGCTTAGGCACATAGCCATCGTTAGTAATAATAAAATTATCTTTTTCATAATTCCTCCTACTTAAGTATTCTTTTTTGACTCACTATATTAACGTCCAAGTCTAAAATATTTTCCTTAATTAAATCGCCCACGTTTATAGGTGCCTTCGCGCGTAAATCAAATATTTCTTTTAATATCGCTTGATGATAAATTTTCTTGACCTTCTTATCAGTCTTTACAGGGAGACCCGAAACCATCTGACTGTCTATCCTAATCTTGCCATAAACGTAGTCATCCTCTTCTTCAAGAAGGCTCTTTGCGTAATTATATCCTCTTCCGCAGCGATTGCCAGAAATTTCTTCGCCATTAATTTTTATTCTGCAGCAAACTGGGCAGCAGACACATTGTATTATCATGCTATCACCTTCGGTTCTATCTCTTTTTTAAGTATAATTTTAAACCAAACATAAGCAACTATCCCTTTTAATATTGACGATAGTGATATTGCTATCCAAACGCCATCTAAGCCGTAATACTTCATAAATATCATTGCAAATGGTATACGCATCAAATTTAGAACTACGCCTGAATAAGATGGCTCCTTTGTTCTGCCTATGCCATTGAAGAATCCTGTTACACCTATCTCTATAACCATGAATAATTGTGAATAGCCAAGTATCCTTAAATAGTCAGCTCCTGCCTGCATTGCGACTGGGTCGTCTGGTAAAAACGCCGCAAATATCGGCTTAGCAAAGATTATGAGTAATAGTGATGTAGCCGTTCCTAGCGTTGCCATAATCCTCATGGACTTCTTAAAGCCAAGGACTATTCTGTCGTAAGTGCCTTTACCATAGTTTTGTCCAGTAAATGAAGTGTTAGCAACAGAGAAGCCATTTGCCGTCATCCAAGATATTGACTCGATTTGCGAGCCTATTGACATGGCTGAAACTGCATAGGCACCAAGCTTTGTTAAGTAGCCTGTTAAAACCATTGATACTGATGCGTGGCACGCTTCCATAAGCGTCATTGGTACGCCAAGCTTAAGTATATGCATAGTTATTTCTGATGGCACTTTCTTTAGATAATTCACTCTTACATAGATCAGGTCGTTCTTAAAGCCTATGTAGATATATATAAGGAAGATTACTAAAGTCGCTATAACTGATGCTATCGCTGTACCCATGGCTCCCATGTGAAAAACGAAGATGAAAACCGGGTCCAAGACCATATTTATAAGTAAACCTATTGAGCTAATGATAAATGGTGTCTTGCTGTTACCCATGCTATTGAATGTCGAAGCAAATAATGGGTTTAAGAACATAAATACTAGTCCAAAGGCAATTGCTACCATGTATTCACTTGCTAATTCTTGAACTGCCGCATCGCCTTCTTTGAATGAGTATAGGCCGATTAGCTCATTATGAAATATTATAAATATGGCTGTGATTGCCATAGCAATGAAAAATCCTAGCCTAAAGCCGCCGCTTATATAATTCTTAGTATTTTCTAAATCTGATTTACCAAAGCTTTGTGAAACGCCGACAGATAGGCCGACCTGACAAAGTATAATCAGTGAACTTATAAGCCAAAGGTACTGACCGACTATGCCGACAGCCGCAACAGCTTGTGTACCGACTTTGCCGAGCCAAAACATATCCGTGATTTGGTATGACATCTGAAGTAAAGATGTCCCCATCAAAGGAATCGCAAGCTTAAATAGTATCGGCGATATCTCTCCTTGTGTTAAATCTCTCGTCTCTGTCATTTACACATCTCCTTGATCAGTCGTTATAATCACTCCATTATCAGTTAAAGCAAGAGTGTGTTCAAATTGCACACACTTGCTGCCGTCCTTTGTTCTAGCAGTCCAGCCGTTCTTATCAAGCTTCATCGCTGCAGAGCCCATACAAATCATTGGCTCTATCGTAAATGCCATGCCCTTAACTATTCTTGGTCCTTTAACGCCAGAATCGTAGTGAAAAACTTGTGGATCTTCGTGCATGTTCTTGCCGATGCCGTGGCCGATAAATTCTTTTACTATAGAATATCCCTTAGGCCTTGTAAATGCTTCGATGCACTTACCTATCTCTCCTACTCTAACATTTTCATCAACTATGCTGATGGCCTTGTACATAGCCTCTCTTGTGTGATCAAATAGCTTTTGATCCTCTTCAGAAAGTTTTCCAACAGCGTATGACCAACAAGAATCCGCCATCCAGCCTTTGTAATTGACAACCATATCGATGGAGATGATGTCGCCATTCTTTAGAATAACGTCATCGCTCGGAAAGCCATGGCATATCTCGTCATTAACGGACGCGCATATAGCGTAAGGAAAGCCTTGATAACCTTTTTGCTCAGGGTAAGCGCCTTGACTTACTATAAAGTCATCAACAAAGTCGTTTAATTCCATTGTTGTAACGCCCTCTTTAACCTTATCTCTTAGTGCATGATGAACGCTCACAAGTATCTTACCTGCGTCCATCATCTTATTAATTTGATCTTTTGTCTTTAAATATATCATATATTACTCCTTTTAAGTCTATTCTATTATTATATATATTTTAGCCCAATATGTCAAGAAGTTCACAGCACATAGACAATATATCTATTAACTGTGAACTTCTTATTAAACTATTATTATCTTAATATTAAATTATCTAATTCTTAATGTGTTTATTATTGATAATAGTGTTACACCTACATCGCCAAAGACTGCTACCCATAGAGGTAATTGTATGAATAGTGATAGTATGATGATGGCCGCCTTGACAAAACCAGTGAAGATTAAATTTTCAATTATAATCTTGTTCACATAGTTCGATGTGTCAAAGATGTTTACTATCTTTTCTATCCTGTCATCCATGATAACTATGTCCGACGCTTCGATGGCTGCGTCAGAACCAAGTGCGCCCATGCTTAGACCGATGTCAGCCCTCTTAATAACTGGTGAGTCATTGATGCCGTCACCAACAAAAGCTACTAAGCCGTCCTTACCTTGTTCTTTCTCGAAGAATTTTATCTTGTCTTCAGGAAGCAGCTCTGCCTCGAATGAATCAATACCTAAATCGCGAGCGACCTTCTCAGCATATACCTTTGTATCGCCTGTTAGCATAACTGGCTTAACATTTCTTTCTTTTAGTTCGCGAACAAGATTCTTTGTCTCGTCCTTTATTTCATCTTCTATATATAGATGAGCTACAAGCTTATCGTCTAAATAAGTGTCAAGTACTTTGTATTCACTTTCTTTTTCACTCGTAATAACCTTAACGCTGCCAAATTTTGTTTCAGCCGCTACACCATTCTTAAGGCTTGTGTAAGAGATTATCTCTTCTTTGTTTATGGCCTCTCTATCATCAAGTATAGCGCTCGCTATAGGATGCTTTGAGTGATACTCAGCTAGTCTTGCTATGTGCAGAGCCTTTTCTTCATCCATATCAATGGCTTCAACACGAACCAGCTTAAATTTGCCGCTAGTTAGTGTGCCAGTCTTGTCAAAACAGAATGTCTTTATATTTCTAAATTGATCTAAGAATTTTGTTCCTTTAAATAAAATACCGTCTTTACTCATCTTGCCTATACCAGAGAAATATGCTAGTGGCACTGAGATGATTATTGCGCATGGGCAAGAAACTATAAGAAATGCGAAGCATGTGTGAAGAGCTTCCTTAAGTGGCATTATATTTAGTACTGGTGCTAATAGCGCAATCATCGCCGCGATAAAAACGACGATAGGTGTATAGACCCTTGCAAATCTCGAAACGCCTGTCTCAAGATTAGCCTTGTCGCTTTGTGAGCTTCTAACAAGCTCTTGTATTCTAGCTGCTGTCGAGTTCTTCGCAAGTTTTGTAGTTTCTATAATAAGGTAACCTTCCTTGACTATAGCACCTGAGTAAACCTCATTATTGACATCTACATAAACTGGTTCTGACTCGCCACTTATGTGAGCGTTATCGACCTTTGCGCTTCCTTCAATAACAACGCCGTCTATGGCGATGGACTCGCCCTCACGAACGATTATCCTTGAGCCAATGGCAACGTCAGCTGGTTCAGATTGAATTTCTTTACCATTATCCAAAACTGTAGCAAAAACTGGTGACTTAACTATAAGCTCCTTAATCTTGTCCTTTGATCTATCAACTGCTATGTCACTAATTATTTCACCTATTTGATATAAAAGTGATACCAAAACTGCCTCTAGATACTCGCCTATGAATATGGCGCCGATGGTAGCGACACTCATTAAAAATTCTTCAGCAAGTACACCATGAAGAGCGCCCTTAACGCCATTAATGATGATGTCGTACGAAATAACGATGTATGCTACGGCGAAAAAGACCATCTTATACGGGCTGTCTATGAATAAAAACGCTGCTAAGGCAAGTAGCGATACTGCTATCCTTAGTAAAAAGACTTTTGAAAAGCCTTCTTCAAGCTCCTCTTCCTCTTCATTCTCCCCGCGTGTGACTAAGACGTCTGGCTCTAAGTCGTTAATGTATTTTGTAATCTCTCTTAAAGCTGCCTCGCCATCTGCCCCGTCCTTCATTTCAATACTAAGAGTCGTATTAATAAAGTCAAGGCTTGCGCTTTCGACCGATGCATGATCCTTGGCAAAGCGTTCTATCTTTTGCGCGCAATTGGCGCAAGTAAGTCCATTTAAAAATAATTTTTTCATTGCTGCCTCCTAATTTATGTCTTTTTAATTTATATTAATGCTACGTTTATATGTATATACACATAAACATATTTTTATATATCAATTATAATATACCACAAATGTATTTATAATACAATAGTTTTCATAAAATTTTTTTGAATTATTTAAAATAATTCAGTATAATATTGCTACATATGTTATAATAATCATGGGAGAACAATCAGGCAACGAAAGGAAATTATATGGAATACTCTAAAATTTTAGAAACACTCTTAAACATAACAGACCAAAAACTCCAAGACATCTCAGACTTATTACACTATGATAAAAGTTACATAAGTAAATGGGCAAATGCAAAAGCACTGCCTTCAATATCTATTGTAAATGAGATACATGAAGTTCTTTCGGATTATTTTGCGTATAGAATATATGGAACAAAAAAACTTGATGAGCTAAAAGACAAACTTGGTATGAAATTTGAACCAATAACAAGACAGATTTTAAGTAAGTCAATCTACAATGAACTAAGTTTTGCTTACTTTAAAGTTTATCACAATTGTAATCCAAGCCCAATCAATTCAGAGCTTGATAATCATGTTATCATTGGAAGAGAAAAAATACTTGACTTTTTGTATTCATTATTCAATACAGAGATAACTGATGAAGAAGTAAAAATATATTCAACACTACCTAATAAGTTTTTATTTCTATTAATTAATCAATTAAAAAAACTATGGCTCTTTAACCTTAAAGTTCCAGTCGAATTAAATATACTACTAGAAAAGTTACCAGATATCAACAGAAAAGATGAACTATTGTTTATTGTTAAATCATTAGGCGATTTATCATACTATGACATAAACATATATCGCGAAGACAAAAATTACTATTTTGATTATTATATATATGTAAAAGATAAATTTGTTATATTCTTTAATACATTTGACAATGGTCTTCCATTAATGATAACATTTTCCAAAAATAAAGATATCTTAGAGGCAATTGATAGAAGCAATAAAAGAGTATTTAACTACTCTAACCCACTACTTAAAACTATCGATGGACTAAGATATGAAAGATATTACTATGAGACAAATCTTATATGTGAAGACTCAATGATATATACCTCATATATGAACGCTTGTTTTATGAGCTCAGATGATCTAAAAAAAGCCATAATTAAAAATAATATAGATAAAAGAAATTATGATTTCATAAACAGCCTTATAAAGCTTCAAAACTTCTCCATAAAAAATAATATGCACCAGATTAGATTTAACTCAACCGCACTCTTTGCATCTATAGAAAAAAGAAAGCTTTGCTTAGGTCCATACTATATAACACTAGCAGAAGATGACTATATTAAGTATCTAAATAAAACATACGACGAGATTTTTCATAACTCAAATCATAAATATTCATTCATAGATGCGGAGTCTTTAGGATCCATCTGCGAAGACTACTTCATGAGCTTTTACTTAAACAGCAATTCATTTATAGCAAAAAAACTAGATTCGTTCAATATAAATAAGTTTAAATATATAGTTTCTACAGATCGATCAATAAATGAATTCTTCAAAAAACTATTCATAGCACTAGAAGAAACAAATTATGTAAAAAATCTAAATCTTGAAGAACTTAAAAATTTAATTAGCTCAAAAATATCTACAGCAAAAATATTGAATCAATAAAATATATGGCAGGTACAATCAATGTATCTGCCATATTGCTTTATACATGAAAAAAGGCGCTCACTCAGAGCGTCTTCTTTCTTTTATAAAGAGAATTTATTTAACTTCTTTCCAGTCTTCCATTAAGCCATCAGCTTTTCTAATAAATTCATGAGTATTAGTAGCTTCAATGATATCATTGTAGTACCATTCACTAGCACTTAAGTCAGTGAAGAACTTCATAGAACCATGTGCTTCATGATAACCTAATTGGTCAACCTTTCTATTAAATACAGAGTTTAATATCCTTGCAGCTTCAGCTCTTGTAATTAACGCATTTGGTTTGAATGTGCCGTCATTGTAACCACTTATTCTACCATTAGCGTATGCTTGAGCTATAGCTTGTATTGCCCAGTGACCATTAACATCACTAAATGGAACAGATGCAAAGTTTGCTTTATCTATATTCTTTATAAGCTCTGCAAATTCTGCTCTAGTTATACCCTTATTAGGCTTAAAGCTTCCATCCTTATATCCCTTCATTAAACCGTTAGATACAACAGCATTTATAACGTTGTTATACCAACCGTTAGTGTCCTTAAATCCAGGTTTTGCATAGTTATTTAAGCTATATCCCATAAGTCTTGCAACCATAGCAGCTGCTTCAGCTCTTGTTACACGAGCATTTGGTCTAACAGTTCCGTCCTTATAACCGAACATGTAAGCCTTATGCTTTTCAGTAACTAGAATATCTTCTTCTTTTTCTTCTTCTCTGATATCTTCATCAGCTTTTCTTCTGTCATCATCTCTTCTGTGACGTCTGTAATAATAGTCGTCATCATAATATCTATGATCAGCTTTAACAATAACAGTTTGTGTAGCTACCTCCACACCATCTCTATATACAGTTACATATACAACATTGCCTCTTCTTAAGTTGTTAGGTGTTTTTACACTCCAACGTCCACTAGCATCAGATATAGTTGATTCTGTAGTTCCATCAGGGAATTGAACTTCAACATATAAATTTGGATCTGTGTAACCACTAGTTAACATGTCGTCAAAGAATAAATCATCCACATCTAATAAAACTTCTACTTGAGGTTTATTGCTCTTAACTTTTTCTTTAATTGGATCTGATTCTTCTTTTCCATCTTCTGTTGCAGTTGCTGTAATAGTTTGACCTTCTGTCATTCCTTCAGGTGCATCAACAAACCAATTACCTTTATCGTCAGCTTCTGTTTCAGTAACATCTCCATTTGGATAAGTTACATTAACTATTGCATTTGGTCCTGCAGTTCCTGTAATCTTAGTGTCGCCAACTTTTACTGGGTTAATTGTTGGTTTAGTAGATTTATTTTCTTCTGGTGCATTTGCTGTAGCTGTTGCATCATTTGAAGAATCATTTCCTTTTTGAACAAAAGCAGTTACTACTGTTCCATTAGCAACTTGATCTGCAGGAATTGTAACTATTCCTGTTTGTGGATTAACAGTTATAGACTGGTCAGTTCCTTGAGGTAATGTCCAATTTCCTTGAGGATCTTTTGTTACTACAAGAGTACCTTGTTGATTATTTTCATCAGTATATGTGATATGAATTGAATCAATATCTTCATTAGCTGGTGGTGTAATTGTTACAGAACCATCCTTATTAGCTTCTACAGTAGGAGCAGCTAATGAACTTTGTTGTTTTGCTTTTACAGTCTTATCTGGTGTTACTGTTGCTGTCTTTCCGTCTTTTGTTACAGTTACTGTTCCGTCATCTGCTACAGCTATTTCATCATCTGTTAAGTCTGGGTTTGCTGCCTTTATTGCTTCTTTTACTGCAGCTTTTTCTTCGTCTGTTAAGTGTTGTGGATCAACTACTTCTGTTACTGCTGGATCATTAACTGTTAAGGCGTCTTTTGCTTTTACAGTCTTATCTGGTGTTACTGTTGCTGTCTTTCCGTCTTTTGTTACAGTTACTGTTCCGTCATCTG
>NZ_CAKPYL010000044.1 GCF_934202865.1 uncultured Fenollaria sp.
ATACTCAAAAAATTATTTGAGTACTATTATTATATACCTACATAAAGTAAATTGCAATGATTTTAAATCAAATAATATACATTTTACAAAATACACACAAAAAAAGAGAGCCTTTCAGCTCTCTTTAAAATCTATATAACTATATTAATCGAAATTATTCGATAATTTCAGTTACAACTCCGGCTCCTACTGTTCTACCGCCTTCTCTGATAGCGAACTTAAGTCCTTTTTCTATAGCGATAGGTGTGATAAGTTCGATGTTGAATCTAGCGTTATCACCAGGCATTACCATTTCTACTCCTTCTTCTAGTGTGATGTTACCTGTAACGTCTGTAGTTCTGAAGTAGAATTGTGGTCTGTAACCGTTGAAGAATGGAGTATGACGTCCACCTTCTTCTTTTGTTAATACGTATACTTCTGATTTAAATTTAGTGTGTGGTTTGATTGTCTTAGGTGCAGCAAGTACTTGACCTCTTTCGATTTCATTTCTTTGAACACCTCTTAGTAATAGACCGATGTTATCTCCTGCTTCTGCTACGTCTAGTAATTTGTGGAACATTTCAACGCCTGTTACTACTACGTCTCTTACTTCATCTGTTAAACCAACTAGTTCAACTGTATCTCCAACTTTAACTAGTCCTCTTTCTACTCTACCTGTAGCAACTGTACCTCTACCAGTGATTGAGAAGATGTCTTCTACTGGCATTAGGAATGGTTGGTCTGTAGCTCTTTCTGGTTGAGGGATGTATGCGTCAACTTCTTCCATAAGTTTGATGATCTTGTCTCCCCATTCTCCGTCTGGATCTTCTAGAGCTTTAAGTGCTGAACCTACAACGATAGGTGTGTTGTCTCCGTCGAAGTCATATTCGCTAAGTAGTTCTCTAACTTCCATTTCAACTAATTCGATTAGTTCTGGATCATCTACTTGGTCTTCTTTGTTTAGGAATACTGCTATCTTAGGAACGCCAACTTGTCTAGCAAGTAGGATATGTTCTCTTGTTTGAGGCATTGGACCGTCTGCAGCAGATACTACTAGGATAGCGCCGTCCATTTGAGCAGCACCTGTGATCATGTTCTTAACGTAGTCGGCGTGGCCTGGGCAGTCAACGTGTGCGTAGTGTCTGTTTGGAGTTTCGTATTCAACGTGTGAAGTACTGATTGTTATACCTCTAGCTCTTTCTTCTGGAGCTTTATCGATGTTTGCGTAGTCTACGAATTCACCGCTACCGTATCTTTTGTTTAGTACTAATGTTATAGCTGCTGTTAATGTTGTTTTACCATGGTCAACGTGACCGATTGTACCAATGTTAACATGTGGTTTTGTTCTTTCAAATTTTTGTTTAGCCATTTTTTACCTCCTATAAAAATTATTTATTACCAATGACTTTATCTAATATACTGTTTGGAACTGGATCGTAGTGATCGAATTGCATTGAGTGGTTAGCTCTACCTTGTGTATTACTTCTTAGGCTTGTTGCATATCCAAACATTTCTGAAAGCGGTACGAATGCTTTAACGTGTTGAGCTCCGTTATCAAGTTCCATACCTTCTATTCTACCTCTTCTTGAATTTAAGTCTCCGATTACGTCTCCCATGTATTCTTCTGGTGTAGTAACTTCAACTTTCATCATAGGTTCAAGTAGTGTAGGTGTTGCTTTCTTAAGTGCATCTTTAATTGCCATAGAACCGGCAATCTTAAATGCCATTTCTGATGAGTCGACTTCGTGGTATGAACCATCGTATAGTGTAACTTTTACGTCAAGTACTGGGTATCCAGCGATAACACCTGATTGAAGTGCTTCTTGTATACCTTGGTCAACTGGTCCGATGTATTCTTTTGGAATAGCTCCACCAACGATTGCGTTAACAAATTCGTAACCTTTTCCTGCTGGTAGAGGTTCGATTTTGATTCTTGCGTGACCATATTGTCCACGACCACCTGATTGTTTAACGTATTTACCTTCGCCTTCTGCAGCTGACTTGATTGATTCTTTGTATGCAACTTGTGGATTACCAACGTTTGCTTCTACTTTGAACTCTCTTAAAAGTCTGTCTACAATGATTTCTAGGTGTAGTTCACCCATACCTGATATGATTGTTTGACCTGTTTCCTCATCTGTATATGTTCTAAATGTTGGGTCTTCTTCAGCAAGCTTAAGTAATGCTTGTGTCATCTTATCTTGTGAAGCTTTTGTCTTTGGTTCTATCGCTACTGAAATTACTGGATCTGGGAATTCCATGTTTTCTAGTATGATTGGCTTGTCTTCAGCACATAGTGTGTCACCAGTACCTGTAAGCTTCAAGCCTACTATAGCAACGATGGATCCTGCGTATGCTTCTTCGATTTCTTCTCTCTTATCAGCGTGCATTAATACGATACGTCCGATTCTTTCTCTCTTACCCTTTGATGAGTTGAATACGTAAGAACCGCTCTTTAGAACGCCCGAGTAGATTCTTGCATAAGCAAGCTTACCTACGAATGGGTCTGTAACGATCTTGAATGCTAATGCTGCTAGTGGAGCATCATCTGCCGCTTGTCTTTCAACTATCTCGCCATCTCTATCTGTACCAGTAACTGCTGGTATATCGATAGGTGATGGTAGATAATCAACTATAGCGTCTAGAAGGAATTGTACACCTTTGTTCTTGTATGCACTACCGCATAGAACTGGTGTTACTTGGTTTGCAACGCATTCTCTTCTTAATACTTTTTTAATTAAATCGTTAGGAACTTCTTCACCACCTAGGTATAGTTCCATAACTTCTTCGTCGAAATCAGCGATTTCTTCGATCATTTCTTCTCTATATTTTTGAGCTGTTTCTACTAGATCTTCTGGAATATCTGATTCTTGAATGATAGTTCCTAGATCATCTTCGTATAATTCAGCCTTCATTGCGATTAAGTCTATGATACCTCTAAATGTATCTTCTTTACCTATTGGTAATTGAACAGCTATTGGATGAGCGTTTAATCTTTCTCTCATCATCTTTAGTGTTCTGTCAAAGTTTGCACCTACGACGTCCATTTTATTAACAAATGCAAGCCTAGGTACACCGTATTTGTCTGCTTGACGCCATACAGTCTCGCTTTGAGGTTCAACTCCCCCTTTAGCGTCGTATAAAGCAACCGCACCGTCTAGAACTCTTAGGGAACGTTCAACTTCAACTGTAAAGTCAACGTGGCCCGGTGTATCTATGATGTTGATTCTATGGTTTTTCCAGTAACATGTTGTTGCTGCTGAACCGATAGTGATACCTCTTTCTTGCTCTTGCACCATGAAGTCCATGGTAGCAGCACCTTCGTGAGTTTCTCCTATCTTATGAATCTTACCTGTATAATAAAGAATTCTTTCTGTTGTGGTTGTTTTACCTGCGTCAATGTGCGCCATAATACCGATGTTTCTGACATCTTTTAGTGCAATTTCTCTTGGCACAAGTTTTCCCCCTTATTATTAATATCTATAATGTGCAAATGCTTTATTTGCTTCAGCCATTCTGTGAACTTCTTCTCTCTTCTTAACAGAAGCTCCTTGACCGTTGGCTGCGTCCATCAACTCTTTTGCTAATCTTTCAGTCATTGTCTTTTCTCCTCTTGCTCTGGAGTATTGTACAAGCCATCTTATTGCTAGAGTTTGTCTTCTTTCAGGTCTTACTTCCAATGGAACTTGGTAGTTGGCACCACCAATACGTCTTGCCTTAACTTCTAGTACTGGCATGATGTTATTCATAGCCTTGTAGAAGTGTTCAAGAGCGTCTTCACCTGTCTTTTCTGCAACTATATCAAATGCCCCGTAAACTATGCTTTGAGCTAAGCCTTTTTTGCCGTCTAGCATGATTGCGTTTATAAGTTTTGTAACTACAACATCATTGTATCTTGCGTCAGGCATTACTTCACGTTTAGGCACGTGTCCTTTTCTTGGCACTTTTTCTTCCCTCCTTAACTATCTTAGTAGATTCATTGGTACTCGGCAAATCTCTAAAAGCCGTCTAGCGCCAAAATGCTCTTCATCTATTTAATGCTTTGCATTTCAACGACTAAAAATGTTTTTTACTTCTTTTCTTCTTTAGGTTTCTTAGAACCGTATTTAGACCTACTTTGTCTTCTGTTTTCAACTCCGGCTGTATCTAGTGTACCTCTAATTATGTGGTAACGTACGCCGGGAAGGTCTCTTACTCTTCCACCTCTTATAAGAACAACACTGTGTTCTTGTAAGTTGTGACCAATTCCTGGGATGTAAGCTGAAACTTCATATCCATTAACTAGTCTAACTTTAGCAACTTTTCTTAGGGCAGAGTTTGGCTTCTTAGGTGTAACTGTCTTTACAGCAACACATACTCCTCTTTTTTGTGGAGCGTTTACTAAAGATTGTCTCTTCTTAAGTGAGTTATAAGTTGTATCTAAAGCTGGTGATTTAGATTTGTAAACTACTTTTGATCTTCCTTTTTTGATCAATTGATTAATCGTTGGCATCAAAGCACCTCCTTACATAAAAATTTATTTTAATAAAGCAGCGGCAGCTGCGTTTATTTCAATACCACAGAGTTTTCCTAGCTCTTCTTTTGTGTTTATATAAACAACATCAACAGATTTTTTACTTGCCTCTTCTTCGATAAGCGTCTTTATGTCCTTATCTGCATCAAGAGCGATAAAAACCTGACTGAAGAGATCGGATTTTAGCCCCCTTGTTACCTGTTTAAAGCCTACTACACAATTCGGCCCCAAGGTGTCGGTATCCATTAAGCATCCTCCTTTAGCTCTATTAATAGCGTGAACTTTCACACATAAGAGAATTGTACCACGCATTATGGAAAAAGTCAAGATATTTTTAGTTAAATTTAGGTAAAATATCTTGACTGTCTCCACTTATATTTATTTTTTAAATATACTAATTATTTAGAAGACTTTCTTTCTTTTTCTTCATTAAGTAGGTCTTTGATAATCTTATCTAGTTCGATAGCGTCTTGATTATCTTTTACCTCTTCATTTTCTTTTTTATCTTCTTCTTTCTTAGTCTTCTTTTCTTTTTCATCTTCATCAAAGTCTTTGAATAGATTTGTGTCGTCTATCTCTCTCTTCTTTCTCTTTTGTTCTTCTTCTAATTGTTTCTTTAAAACTGTTTCGTCTTCTTTAACTTTGATGTTTCTATACTTAAGCATGCCTGTACCTGCTGGTATGATCTTACCAATGATAACGTTTTCCTTAAGTCCTACTAACTCATCCTTCTTACCTCTGATGGCTGCTTCTGTTAATACTCTTGTTGTTTCTTGGAATGAAGCTGCTGATAAGAATGAATCTGTTGCTAGTGACGACTTGGATATACCAAGTAGTATTCTCTTTCCTTCTGCTGGTACTTTGCCTTCTTCTTTAAGTTTTTTGTTTTCATGAATGAAGTCGTATATATTTACAAGTGCTCCTGGTAAGAATGAAGAATCGTTTTGTGCTTCTATCCTTACTTTCTTAAGCATTTGTTTACAGATGATTTCAATGTGCTTGTCATTGATATCGATACCTGTCATTCTATATACTCTTTGTACTTCTTTTATTATATAGTCTTCAACGCCTTCTACGCCAAGAACCTTCATGATTTCTTGAGGTGATGCGTTACCTTCTGTGATTTCTTTACCTTTTTCGATGTAGTCGCCTTCATGAACTTTAAGTCTTGCCGCATAATTTACCGGGTGATCAACTGCAATGCCTTCTTTGTCATCAGTAATAACTATGACTCTTTGTTGTGGATCGTCTTCATTGATTGATACAGTACCTGAAATTTGGGCAATTTGTGCTTGTCCTTTTGGCTTTCTAGCTTCGAAAAGTTCTTCAACTCTTGGAAGACCTTGAGTGATATCGTCTGCGTTGGCTACCCCACCTGAGTGGAAGTTTCTCATTGTAAGCTGTGTACCTGGCTCACCTATTGATTGAGCGGCGATGATACCAACTGATTCACCAATGTTAACGATATTGCCTGTTGCCAAGTTTCTTCCGTAGCACTTAGCACAAACGCCGTGCTTAGTTTGACAAGTAAGAACGCTTCTTACCTTAACTTCTTCTATGCCTATCTCTTGAATGAAGTGAGCTGTCTTTTCATCTATTAGTTCGTCCTTCTTTACGATGATAGAACCATCTTTAGGATTTACTATGTCTTCAAAAGCATATCTGCCGATAAGTCTTTCTTCTAGCTCTTCAAGAATTTCTTTGCCATCTCTTATAGTTCTAACAGTATGTCCTTCATCGCTATGGCAATCGTCTTCTGTTACGATAACGTCTTGAGATACGTCAACTAATCTTCTTGTTAGGTAACCAGAGTCCGCTGTCTTCAAGGCGATGTCTGATAGACCCTTTCTAGAACCGTGTGATGATAGGAAGAACTCTAGTACTGATAGTCCCTCTCTAAAGTTTGACTTGATAGGGATTTCTACTGTCTTACCAGTTGATGATGCCATCAGACCACGCATACCGCCTAATTGACGGATTTGGTTCTTACTACCTCTGGCTCCTGAGTCCGCCATGATGAAGATGTTGTTTAATGGATCAAGTGACTTCATAAGCGCTTCAGTAACTTCATCAGTGATGCCGTTCCAAATATTGATAACGCCTTCGTATCTTTCTTCTTCAGTCATGAAACCGTCTCTGTAAGCTCTTTCGTACTTTTCTACTTCCTTTTGTGCCTTTTCTATAAGTTCAGTCTTTTCATCAGGAACTACAACGTCCGCCATAGATATAGATACTGCTGAAAGTGTTGAGTGCTTATAACCAGTTGATTTGATGTGGTCTAGTAGCTTACTAGTAACGATATTGCCATGCTTTTGATAGCACTTATCAAGTATAGTTCCTAAAGTCTTCTTTGATACAACTCTATCTATTTCTAGTGAATATGGATCTTCGTCTCTATCTACAAAACCAAGGTCTTGGGGTATCTTCTTGTTAAGAATGAATCTACCAACAGTTGATTCAACAAGTTTACCTCTGTCGTCTTCATCAAGTTTTACTCTAACCTTAACTTTTGCGTGTAGGTCAATAAGTCCTAGTTGATAAGCCTTTATCATCTCGTCATAATCTTCGAAGATGTGGCCTGAGCCCTTACTTCCTTCTATGTCAAGTGTCATGTAATAGCAGCCTAGTACCATGTCTTGTGATGGTATTGAAATTGGTTTACCATCCTTTGGTGCCAAGATATTGTTAATTGAAAGCATTAATAATCTTGCTTCAGCTTGTGCTTCTATTGACAATGGTAGATGCACAGCCATTTGGTCACCGTCGAAGTCCGCGTTATATGCTGAACATACTAATGGATGTAATTTTATTGCCTTACCTTCAACTAAAACTGGTTCAAAGGCTTGAATACCAAGTCTGTGAAGAGTCGGTGCTCTGTTTAATAGTACTGGGTGATCCTTGATAACGTATTCAAGTACGTCCCAAATATCTGATTTAGCTCTCTCAACCATTCTCTTAGCGCTCTTAATGTTATGTGCTTTACCTGTTTCAACAAGTCTTCTCATAACAAATGGCTTGAATAGTTCTAGTGCCATCATCTTAGGAAGACCGCATTGGTAGAACTTTAGCTTAGGTCCTACAACAATTACAGATCTACCTGAGTAGTCAACTCTCTTGCCTAGTAAGTTTTGTCTAAATCTACCTTGTTTACCCTTTATCATATCGGATAGAGACTTAAGTGGTCTGTTTCCAGGGCCAGTTACTGCTCTTCCGCGTCTGCCGTTATCAATCAGTGCGTCAACTGCTTCTTGAAGCATTCTCTTTTCATTTCTTGTAATGATTTCTGGTGCGTTTAGTTCAAGTAATCTTCTAAGTCTGTTGTTTCTGTTGATAACTCTTCTATATAAATCGTTTAAATCGCTTGTCGCAAATCTACCGCCATCTAGTTGAACCATAGGTCTTAAATCTGGTGGTATAACTGGAAGTGCTTCGATAACCATCCACTCAGGTCTATTGCCTGATTGTCTGAATGATTCAATAGTTTCAAGCTTTCTTAAAACTTTAATCTTCTTTTGTGTGGATGCTCCTTCAAGCTCTTCTGTTAGTTCTTGTGCTTCTTTATCTAGGTCTATGGCCTTAAGCAGCTCAAGTATAGCTTCTGCGCCCATCCTAGCATCGAATGAGCCGTAACCAAACATATCTATAGCTTCTGAATATTCTTGTTCATTTAAGATTTGTTTATATTTTAAGCCAGTTTTGCCTGGATCCATAACTATATATGAAGCAAAGTAAACAACGTGTTCAAGCTCTTTTGGTGAAACGTCAAGTACTATGGCTATCCTTGAAGGTGTTCCTTTAAGGTACCAAATGTGTGTACATGGACTAGCTAATTCAATGTGGCCCATCCTTTCGCGTCTTACCTTAGCTCTTGTAATTTCAACGCCGCACTTATCGCATATCATGCCTTTGTATCTAATCTTGTTGTATTTACCGCAGTGACAAGTCCAGTCTTTTACAGGTCCAAATATCTTTTCACAGAACAAGCCTTCTGCTTCTGGCTTTAATGTTCTGTAATTAATTGTTTCTGGTTTTTTAACTTCTCCCTTAGACCACGCTCTTATGTCTTGGCTTGATGCAAGGCCTATTTGAATACTGTTAAATTTATTTAATTCGAACAAATTACCTTCCTCCTTGTCTTTCTACAAAGAACTATCGTCATCTAGGTCTAGGTCTTCATCGATCTCGTCGATGTCGCTGCCTATGTCTAGATCGTCGTCCATGTCCAAATCTTCTTCATCTATATCAACAAAATCTTCGTCAATATCTTCTTCGATGTCTTCATCGTCATCCTCATCGTATTCATCTTCGTCCACATCGTCTTCGTCGTAATCAATGTTGTCTTCGTCTTCATCTGTGCCCTTGGATGTTTCTTCGTCAAAGAAGTTTACAAATTCTTCATCTTCTTTATAATCAGTGTCCATGCTCTTGAAGTCGCCCGCAATGATTTCTCTTTCGTTCATGAAATCATCTTCATCGTCAAGTTCCATCTCATTGTCGTCTTGGTCAAGGACCTTAACGTCAAGAAGTAAACTTTGAAGTTCCTTTACAAGTACCTTGAATGATTCAGGTATGCCTGGTTCTGGAATGTTCTTTCCTTTAACAATGGCTTCGTATGTCTTAACACGGCCATTGATATCGTCGGACTTAACTGTTAATATCTCTTGAAGTACGTGGCTTGCGCCATAACCTTCAAGGGCCCAAACTTCCATTTCCCCGAATCTTTGTCCACCAAATTGTGCCTTACCGCCTAATGGTTGTTGAGTAACTAGTGAGTAAGGTCCAATGCTTCTTGCGTGGATCTTTTCGTCAACTAAGTGGTGAAGCTTAAGCATATACATGTAACCAACTGTAACTGGATTGTCAAATAACTTTCCTGTTCTTCCGTCTCTTAGGTAAATCTTACCGCTCTTTGGATAGCCAGCCTTGTCAAGCGCTTCAAGTATGTCGTTTTCGTTAGCGCCGTCAAATACTGGTGTTGAAACGTACATACCAAGCTTTTTAGCCGCCATACCCAAGTGAACTTCAAGTACTTGTCCAAGGTTCATACGAGATGGTACACCCATTGGGTTTAGTAGAATTTGTAGTGGTGTGCCGTCTGGTAAGTATGGCATGTCCTCTTCAGGAAGTATTCTTGAGATGACGCCCTTGTTACCGTGTCTACCGCACATCTTGTCCCCTACAGAGATCTTTCTCTTTGTAGCGATATATACTCTAACCATCCTGTTTACGCCAGGTGATAGCTCATCAGCATTTTCCCTTGTAAATTCCTTAACGTCAACAACTATACCAGCTTCGCCGTGAGGTACCTTTAGAGATGTATCTCTTACTTCTCTTGATTTTTCTCCAAATATAGCTCTTAAGAGTCTTTCTTCAGCAGGTAGATCCTTTTCTCCCTTTGGAGTAACCTTACCAACTAAGATGTCGCCAGCCTTAACTTCAGCGCCAATCCTGATGATACCGTCTTTGTCAAGGTTCTTAAGAAGCTCTTCACTAGTGTTTGGAATGTCTCTAGTGATTTCTTCAGGTCCAAGCTTTGTATCTCTTGATTCTGATTCGTATTCTTCTATATGAATAGATGTCAATACATCTTCATAAACAAGTCTTTCGTTGATTAGTATCGCATCTTCGTAGTTATAGCCTTCCCAAGTCATAAACGCTACTAAGATGTTCTTGCCTAGTGACATTTCACCAAGATTAGTGCTTGGTCCGTCCGCAATTACATCGCCCTTCTTAACCTTTTCACCCGCTTGAACTATAGGTCTTTGGTTAATAGTAGTGCCTTGGTTAGAGCTTGTAAATTTGATTAATTTATATGAATCAATGTTCTTGTCTTTATTTTCAATAACGATGCTCTTCGCATCAACTTTTTTAACAATACCGTCATTTTTAGCAACAACACATACACCTGAGTCTTTAGCAGCCTTATACTCAATACCAGTCGCAACGATAGGTGCTTCTGTCATAAGTAGTGGAACTGCTTGTCTTTGCATGTTTGAGCCCATTAGAGCACGGTTCGCGTCGTCGTTTTCCAAGAATGGTATCATCGCTGTACCAACTGAAACTATTTGTCTAGGTGAAACGTCCATGTAATCGATTTCTTCTTTTTTGAACATGTCCATCAAAGTATCGTTTTCAGCCTTACTTCTAGCAACGATGATGTCGTTTTTGAAGTAGCCTTTTTCATCTATTGGCTCGTTGGCTTGAGCTATGATGCACTCATCTTCAACGTCAGCGCTGATATATTCAATCTCATCAGTAACTTTTCCTGTACCTTTTTCTACCTTTCTATAAGGAGCTTCGATAAAACCATATTCATTGATCCTTGCAAATGATGCTAAGGAAGTGATAAGACCAATGTTTGGTCCTTCTGGTGTTTCGATAGGGCACATTCTAGCATATTGAGAGTTATGAATATCTCTTACTTCAAAGCCCGCTCTATCCCTTGAAAGTCCTCCAGGTCCTAAAGCAGACATCTTTCTCTTGTGAGTTAACTCGCTAAGAGGGTTAGTTTGGTCCATGAATTGAGAAAGTTGTGATGAACCGAAGAACTCCTTAAGTGAGGCAACTACCGGTCTTATGTTGATTAGACTTTGAGGAGTAGCAGCTTCAGGGTCTTGAGTAGTCATTCTTTCACGAATAACTCTCTCCATTCTAGAAAGACCGATTCTGAATTGATTTTGAAGTAATTCGCCAACGCTTCTTACACGTCTGTTACCTAAGTGGTCGATGTTGTCAAATTGACCAACGCCACGCATTAAGTTGAATTGGTAGTTGATAGCGCTAATTATGTCATCAATTTCAATTCTCTTTGGATATATTTCTTTAATATTTTCTATGATTAAGTTTTTAAGCTCTTCGTCGTCCTTAGCTTCGTCCATAAGTTCGTGCATTAATGGTGCGTAGATCTTATCCTTAAGTCCAAGCTCTTCAAAATTAACTTTTGTATCGAAAGCTTCAGGATAAACAAAGTTATTACCTACAACTCTGATCTCTTCACCATTATCCAAAACTATGTCAATGGTATTAACAAAGTTATTTTCAATCTTTTGAGCCATAGGTCTATCAAGATGAGTTCCCTTTTCATATACTAATTCGCCTGTAATAGGGTTCACCGCATCCATGGCAAGAGTGTGATTTTCTATCCTTCTTGCTATAGATAGCTTCTTGTTGAACTTATATCTTCCGACTTTAGCCAAGTCGTATCTCTTAGGGTCAAAGAATAGATTATTAAGTAGTGATTTAGCACTGTCTACGGCTTCTGGTTCGCCTGGTCTAAGTCTCTTGTAGATCTCAATCAAAGCCTCGTCTTGAGTCTTTGCAGTATCCTTTTCAAGAGTTGTTAATAAATCATTAGTTTCACCCAATGTTTCAACAATTTCAAGATCAGAAACAACACCTAAAGCTCTAAGAAGTGATGTGATGATAACTTTTCTGTTCTTATCAATCTTTACATATAAAGCGCCACTCGCATCAGTTTCAAATTCAAGCCAAGCCCCACGGTTTGGTATGATAGTTGCGCTGTAATCAAGATCACCATTCTTATTGATTTCCTTCTTGTAGTAGCAGCCTGGCGAACGAACGACTTGTGAAACAACAACCCTTTCTCCACCATTGATTATGAAAGTACCCTTGTCAGTCATGATAGGTATGTCTCCCATAAATACTTCTTGCTCTTTAACCTCTCCAGTGTCTTTGTTAATTAGTCTAACCCTTGCTCTAAGAGGAGCACTGTAGTTTGTGTCCTTAATTCTGGACTCTTCTTCAGTATACTTTAGTTCCTTTCCTATAGTATAGCCCACAAACTCCAATACTAAGCTACCACCATTGTCATCAATAGGTGATATGTCGTCAAAAGCTTCCTTTAAGCCGTCATGTAAAAACCAGTCAAACGATGCAGTTTGTACCTCAATAAAATTTGGCATCTCGCAAGCTTCTTTTATCCTAGAATAACTCATTCTAGTTCTTTTTCCGTTTTCAACAGGATGTAGCATCCAAATATTCACCCCTTATCAAAATAACCTACTATATGTCGTACCCTAAACTAAGATTTTGAGAATAAAAACCCATTTTAAATCCTAATTATGCAATTTATAATTATATAATAAGTCAAGACAAATGTCAAGCATTTTTTTGCAAATAATTAAAATATTTTTACATTTTTGCTAAAACGTTTTTGCCTTGCTTATAGTTTTGCCAAAATCAATCTAGGCGCAAAACGATTAATGCGAAAAGCGAATCGCGCGTCATAAGGCAATCACCCGTCATATAGCTAGCGCCCGTCATATGGCAGACATTTTCAATACACAAAAGAACTATGGGCACGGCGCTCATAGTTCTTTCTTATTATATACATAAAAAATATCTGCTAAGCATATCAATCGCCTAGCAGATATCTTCTAAAATCTATT